>CAYZNC010000068.1:0-21800 GCA_964478555.1 uncultured Bacteroidales bacterium
TATTTAAAAAATTCCGAGCTTTAAAATACACATAATTGTTGAAATATAGTTTAAAATGGGTGCTCTTTTTTCAGATAGAAATGTCCGCTCTTTTCAAATTTTGATGCGCATGTTCCCATTATAGACTCATGCATTCCAAGCCATAGATATCCGTTGGGATAAAGGTTATTATAAAAAAAGTCGAATATTTTGTTCTGTAAGTCATAGTTAAAGTAAATGATCACATTCCTGCAAATGATCAGGTCGAATTTGATATAAAAGATGTTTCCTTCCTTTACCAGATCATGTTTTTTAAACGTCACTTTTTCGGTAAGGAAAGAGTGCATCTTAATGCTGTCTTTATCTTTGTCGATTTCAAAATACTTTGAATAAGGGATATCAAAGTATTCCTCATAGTTATATGGATTTTTCTTAATGGCTTTATCAAAATTATCGAGGTAGGAAATATTGAAACGATACTTGTAGATTCCTTTTTTAGCAACCTGAAGAACATCGTTATTAAGATCGGATGCATACACCTTAACTTTATCCAACAGGTTGAGTTCGTTCAATGTAATAAGCATAGAATACACTTCTTGCCCTGTTGAACAACCGGCATGCCATATATTAATCGTAGGCTGATTTTTTAATTTGGGAAGTACCATGTACTTCAGGTATTGCCAAATATGTGGGTCGCGAAAAAGTTCGGTAGTATTAACGGTAAGTCGTTTAACAATTTGTTCTACAAAAGGAGGACTGTTTCTTATTTGGGTCAATAAGCTCGAAATGTCGAGCTTATAATCAACCAATACTTTAGCCAGCCTTCGTTTTAACGATTTATCTGAATATTCGCTGAACTCATACGTTGAATTATTTCGAATTGCCGTTATAAACTGCTGTAAATCAAGGCTGGTTATTGTCATACCTAGATGAAAAATCAATTATTCCTGCTCAATACTAGTTAAATGTATAAAATTATAAAATGTAATTCATTTTATAATTTTATCGCCAAAATTTATGGTTACATTAAAATTAATAAAAAAAGGGCAATTTTTAATTTTTATCGCCAATTAATTTCAAAAGAGATTCTCTGGAGAGGTTTTTATCAGTGAAGGCGGTGGTTGAGCGGAGTCGAAACCATCATTAACTGCTAAGATTTTTCAGTATTGATATTGTTGTTCTTTGCAAAATGTTTTTTTATCCATGAGGGTAGCATGATTGTACCTATTATCAGGTATGGGTAGTAACTGATTATCCTCCATAGCAGAGCAAGAACAATGGCTATGGATCCAACCAGTAAAGGACTTACGGGAATAAAATCACTAAGATATCGCTTGAAAATTGCTTCGGCAACGCCACTTCCCCCAGGAGTGGGCAGTAGCAGAAGCATATTTGACATGACCAGTTGTCGGGCAAATATCAGTAAATGTTCGGAAACAGAAAAAAAGGCTAGCAATAGGGCGTTTACAACCAGGTATCTCGAACACCAGGAAAAAAAAGTAGCCCCAAAACCTTTAAGCCAGAATAAAAAAGGCTGTTTTTGGAGTTCACGCGAACTTGTAATAATTTCACTACCGGTAATATGGGCAGCATACCTGAATTTTCGAAGAAAGGGAAGTCGAAATATGCCTAGCAACAGCCATTTTAATCCCCTGGGGTTTACAAAAAGGCCATAACTTAGAAAGATGATATAGATGAGCTTGAGAGAATAACCTATTATGGCAAACCAAAGAAATTCATTTGCCAGCGTGGATGGTTGACCGCCAATCTCGAATAGTTTTTGAACTTTAATCAACAACAATAGGGCTGGAAACATAATGATGAAATATAATTCATCGAGAAAAGAAGTAGCCATCACAACCGCTGTACTTCGGCCTAAATTGATACCTTCTTTGTTCACATAGATCATAGCTACTGTTGTACCTCCTACAGCAGATGGCATAACGGCAGAGGAAAATTCCCAAAGCATAATTACACGAAAAGCTTGTTTCCAGCTTAAGTCATTTTGAGTTAAAATGCGAATACGCAACATATATCCTATATCCCGCGTTGCCATGAATATAAAGGCAAGCAGTATAAAAAAGCACGTTCTATAGCTGAATGTGATGATATCAAAAGCTTTTGGATTAAATTCACTGTAAAAGAGATATCCCACAACTCCCAATCCAATCAGTACCGGGTAGATGACTCTTATTCCACTTAGCTTTTTAAAAGGATTTTGTTCGTTTTTTGCCATAAAAGTGTTACAAAAATGGAAAGACCAAAGATATAATTTCTAATAATCATAAACATAAATTAGGTAAAATCTAACCTTAAATGATTGTTAAATTAATGTATTCAAATTTTGTACCATCTATAAAGCATAAATTATTATAACATTAATTGGCACTGTTTTTGTGCCTTCTTATCAAAATCCCTTTTCCATTATCCAATTAATTTCAACGCTATGAAAAAAAGAATACATTACATTTTTTTGCTGTTGATTATTTCTACCGGCTTTACTCACGCTGGTAATAATCCTATCAAATGGGGTAAAATTTTACAGGCAGATGTTAATATGAAAGTTTATGCAGCTGATCCTAACGCTCCGGCAGTAGTGCTTTGCGATTACGGCTCTGTTACTGTTGGTCCTCGAACTGAATATACGAGGATCGTAAGAATGAAAATATTGAAACAGGAAGGGTTAAAATATGCCACCGTGGAAATACCTTACCGGTTTTATAACCGCTATGATGTATTTACAGATTTACGAGCTCAAACTTTTAACGTTAATGAGAAAGGTGAACTGGTTAAATCCAAATTAAAAGGCCGGTACTTTACTGATGTGCAGGTTGATCACAAAAACAAGAAAAAGGTTTTTACTTTTTCAGATGTACAGGTGGGTTCAATTGTTGAATATACTTACACCATCCGGTCGCTCGACTTTGTAAAGCTCAGAAACTGGTATTTCCAGTCCACTATACCTGTGCAATGGAGCGAATACTGGGTTAACATCTCGAATCGGTTTAATTATCTGGTCACCTTCCAGAATGCTCCGTTAAATTTGGATGAGCAAAGAGCATATGCAGATAAGCTGCAATGGTTGTACAATACCAAAATTAAAAAG
The DNA here is from genome assembly GCA_964478555.1 of uncultured Bacteroidales bacterium. GTDB lineage: Bacteria > Bacteroidota > Bacteroidia > Bacteroidales > JAAUTT01 > JAAUTT01. Next base: position 3,086 of record CAYZNC010000068.1, read on the forward strand.
GCACGTTTTGAATTGTTGGACAAAAAAGATGTGCTTTTTTCATCCTCCAATACCGATGTATATTTTGCATGGGGGAAATCATTCAAATATGTTATGAAAGATATGCCGGCATTAAAGGCCAATGGAGATGCTCCCGTAACTGATAATTTTGCGGCAGTGAAAGTACACTTATATCTGGCGGAGGGTTCCTTCCCTTTCTTTTATAGACCCCTTTTGCTCACAGCCAATGAGAATTATGATGCCGATGAGGATCTCAGAGGTTTTCAGAATTTTTTCGGGTACATTATATACTGGCTCCCAACCTGGCAGGAAGTTAATAAAAACTGGCTTGCCAACGACCGGTTTGGTATGCGACTGATTAAAGCCTTCGATTTCAGACCTATTCTGGATACCGTAATGGACAAAAGTGAAGATCAGATGAAAACCGCTCACCATATTTTTGAATATGTAAAAAGTAATGTTAGGTGGGATAGTACTTATTCTATGTACGCCGATCGCAATTTTGATGCTGTTTTGAAGAAAAAGACCGGCAACAGTGGTGAAATGAACCTGCTTATGATTGCCTTGCTTAAGCGAGCGGGTATCCAGGTGGATCCTGTTTTGATTCGTACATTAAACTTAGGAAGAATAGAGAATATGTACCCGGAATTTCACCAGTTCAATCATGTTATTGCCAAGGTTGAAATTGACGGGAAATCGTTTTATCTTGATGCATCCGATAATGGGTCCTTTGATAAATTGCCACTTAATGTAAATGGTGCAACCGGTTGGCTTGTAAAAAAAGAAGGTGCAAATTTTGTAGTTGCAGGTGGCAAGGATGAAAATGCAGGTTCAAGCGAGACAGGGGTCAGATATAAGCTGTAGGCCTGATAGAGACAAGACGTAAGAAACAAGAGCCAAGACTCGGATAGACCTCAAAGGTTTTTTGAAACCTTTGAGGTCTGAAACTGAGCCTAAGTTCAATATTCGGTAGCTGCTGGCGCGCTGTCTCTGACGCGTGCCTTTTTTATTTTAAGGTCGTTAGCCATAACCAGAAAAATAAAACTGTAACTTTCGAACCACACGCGTTAGAAAACGCGCGCGAGCGGAAGATTTTCCATGAGTAATGGGATTCCTTGTTGGGGATTAACTTTGAAGAATTTAAAAGACCTCCAAGACCTTTAAGGTTTCAAAAACCTTTGAGGTCTGCTTTGTAGCTTGTCTTGTGTCTTGGCTCTTAGGTCTTATATTTCTCCCTAAAATTTCATCAAACCTTTAAGTGATTTATAGCCGTTGTCGCTTACTTTGAGTTTTGCTCCGTTAGAAAGAACCGCCAGGTATGCATTCTTTTCATAAAGTTCCAATTGTTTGATAGTATTTACATTTACTAAGTAAGAACGATGGATTCGCACGAATTTCGAAACATCGAGATGTTGTTCGAAATATTTCATGGTTTGCTGTTTGAGAAATTTACCGTCTGTTACATAGATCATCACATAATCATCCTGAGATTCCAGATACAAAATGGTGTCTACCGGAATTACTTTAATTTTGCTGCCGGTTTTCACCACAACCCTGTCAAGTGTTTCCTGAGTGTCAGCAATATGATTCGCCAGTTTCTTCATGCCTGAATTGGGCAATTTATTTTTAAAATGGTCAAAAGCTTTTTGCAATGCCTGGTCGAAACGTTCCTGTGAATAAGGTTTTAGAAGATAATCTACGGCATTTAGTTCAAACGCCTTAATGGCAAACTGATCATAGGCGGTTGTGAATATGATGTTCGGCATCGAATCAAGCAATTCCAGCAATTCGAAGCCTGTAAGTTTAGGCATTTGAATATCGAGAAATACCAGATCAGGTTTCATTTCCTGAATCGCCTTCAATCCTGTGAATCCATCCGCAAATTCGCCTGATATTTCAACTTCTTTATGGCCAGCCAGGTAATGCTTGATCAGATCCCTTGCCGGTTGTTCATCGTCAATGATAACTGCTTTAATCATAATGGATAAAGTAAGGTTATGATAACATCATATTGATTTTGAGATTTGTTTATCTTGAGTAAGTCATCCCGTTGATAAATTAGCTTTAACCGGCTGCTAATATTTCGTAATCCCATCTGATTGCCTTTACGGGGAGGGGCTTCAGGGTCGAAATTATTGGATAGTTTAATCCATAACCCTTCATTAACAGGTCGACATTCAAACGAAATAGTTACCTCCTCTGTTGACTCGTAAACTCCATGTTTTATGGCATTCTCGAAAAGAGGTTGCAGAAGCATCGTGGGTACTGGGAAATCCCTGCATATATTATCAATTTGAAAATTGTAAGAAAGCCTTTCTCCAAATCTGATTTTTTCTATATCCAGATAGAGCATAATGTGCTCTATTTCTTCTTTTAATGCAACCATCTGCGATTCCTTATGACCAATGGAATGCCTGAGAAATTCAGATAATTTAATGATCATTTCCTGTGCTTTGGCAGGGTTGGTAATGGTCAAAGAGCTTATCGAATTAAGACTGTTGAAAAGGAAATGAGGATTAATCTGCGATTTTAGCAAATTAAGCTCTGATTCTTTCACAAGTGCTTTTAATTCACTTTCGTGTTGAATTCTATCCTGTAAGTTTCGATATGAGATCACCAGATAATAAAATAAAGTAGAAACCGTGTAATAAATAATTCCAATTCCGAAAGTAATAGGTATCGAAGAGAATTGTTGAGATACATAAGCTTGGTTGCTTGAAAATAGAGTCTTGAGAATAAAATAACAAACAATAAGCCAGATACCTGAAATAATAACAGCTTCAAGAAAGTGATGAGAAAAGCGGTTTACGATGTTAAGTTTTTCCAAATCGCTGTATCTCACTGTATACCACAAGCCAATAGAGAGAATACCAAAAGATAAATTATAAATCAGACTATCGGTGATAGCAAGGCCTAAGGAAAATTTAAAATAGAAGTAACTTAAACTTGCCCAGCATGCAGTTAACAGTAGCCAAAATAGAATGTAAAGTGCGAAATTCCTGATACTTGTTAATACAGGATGAACCATTTTTTTTTAAATTTTTAATTTGTTTGTTAACTGGTTTCGACTTCAGTATGTGACTTCGACTCCGCTCAGTCACCGTCCCGCGCTGGTTGAGCGGAGTCGAAACCAGGATTTGATATCCTACATACTTTTTATTTCTCCGCCACCAAATATCGCAACACCGGTAATGTATAACTCCTTTTTAGAAAAATCAGCAGGTGGTGACATACGACGCCGTTTATCGGCAAATCCTCCGAATACTGCAGCTACGTCAAGATGAATAATCCAATCGGAAGGAACGATAAGCTTTGCACCTCCAAAAATATTCACTATCTCTAAAACATTTTTGCCTTCAGCCAGTTCACAATCAAGGAAGTCGTAAGTGCCACCTCCGAATATGTTAGTAATCTTTCCGCCGTGAAAAGCTTTGGAGGTAATTTTCCTATCACCGCCGTTAAATATATTTGCCTCATCAAGATAATCAGAACCGAAATTTTCAGGTTTATGTTCGGTGTTTATATCTTCTCTCCAGTTATAACGATACCTGTGGTATCTGTGGGCATGCCAGTCGGCTCTCAATTTACGGCGCCACTGGTCATGTTCATGATCATGATGGCTGTGGAATAAGATGGATACACCTATGATAACAAAGATAAACGGCAAAAAGAGTCGTCCAACATCGAATGTAACATTAAAAATTTCCGGTATGAGAAAAAAAGCTCCGATTCCAATTAAAATAATACTCGTTGGGTGCACGCCCCGACGATTGATAAGGCCCAATGAACCAATAACAATGAGCAACATTTGCCAGGAAAATATAACATGACTGACAGGCGTGTTAATAATTCCGATGTTCTCCGCTAAAAGTAAAACGCCAAAAAACATTAGAATAATCCCCAGAATAGCTCTTCGTGCGATACCTGATTTTCTTGTTTCCATGATTAATTCTATTAATAATTTATGGTAAAAATATAGCTGATTTTAAATATTTTGAATACAAATTCGGCAAATAGGTAAAAATGACCGGTAAATTTGTTGATTTGCTAAAAGGAATGGGTTAATATGTCCTTTTCAATTATTTGAATGAGTTCGTCCAAATAAAAACTTTTTGAAGGACGGTATAGTTGTTTTGCAAAACAATGTCGTGATAAAGCTTCAATTAGTTTGAAATGAGCTTCTGTGGTTCCGGTACCTTTAAGAAAACTTAGCCGGTAGGTATTATTTTTCAGGATTTCAAATTTTTCAATTCCTTTTAATGATTGCATCTCAATTCCCTCTGAATCTTTTGTGCTGATAATATAGATTCCTCTCAGCTTTGCGGGTTCGTTCCAGAATTCAGTTCCCATGGGTAAAGCGTATTTTTTCATTCCCGATCGCACGGATCGCAATGGTTTGGTTCTGTGTCCAAGCTTTTCCAGAGAGTCGTTCCAAAGTTTCATTTGCGGATAACCGGGGTGCACTATCGGACTTCCATCCTGGTCAAGTGTTATTACACATACATCATCAGCCAGCAGTTTGTACCCTTTTTTTACAAAACCAGCAGCTAATGTTGATTTGCCAGCCCCTGATTTTCCTGAAAAAATAACGGCTCTGTCTTCAAAAATTACAGCACTACCGTGTATAGGAAGCATGCCACGCTGATGGATAAGAGCTCCGAAGGCAGACCCAAGTAAATAAAGGCGAATCTCATCATCTGATCCTCCTTCCGAACGATCAATCGTAATTTTATTCCCGTTTTCTATCAGATAATGAGCAACACCATCAACTTTAAGTAAAAATTTATCGTGGCTAACCTCAAAATGTAAGCTTGTATATGCAGGATTATCAATATTTCCGGGAATATTTCCGTATGCAATATCAATGTCCGGTGGATTGTTCACAACCATCAGTTCGGGTAACTCAATTTCCGATCTAACTGATAATCCGAATGCTTGATAAACAGGTTGTGTTAACTCAACCATGAAAAAAAGTGTTAGTTAATGAACAATTACAAACCTAATGAAAATTGCCCAAAAGTGGAAGCGTTTCAACCTGGTAGTTATCGCTTTCCAACCGCTTCAATAATTCGGGCAAAATTTTAATAAGATTATATGCAGCTTTTTCGGTATCGTGGAAAACCATAATGGCTCCCGGATGTATACTTCTTATGGTTTTACGGAGGCATTGTTCCGGCGTGTATTTTGCACTAAAATCCATGCTCATGCAGCTCCACAATACAATTTTGTGCTTTTTTTTTAAATGGGTTAACTGCCACGGAGTCAGTCTTCCATAGGGAGGACGAAATAGGGCGCTGCCGGTAATTACGGCGCCATCCTCCGCATTTTTAATATAATGGGTGGTTGAAGAAAAGAAGCCATCGATATGTCTGTATCCGTGATTGGCAACCAAATGTCCTTCGTTTTGGATTTGGCTTACCAGTTCGGGATATTGTTCGGCTTGTATTCCCAACATGAAGAATGTGGCTTTTGCTTTATATTGCTTCAAAAAAGACAACACCAGGGGGGTAATCCCTGGTGTTGGTCCATCATCAAAAGTAAGATAAATTTTTTTATCAAGGGTGGAAATCTTCCAAATCACCTTGGGGAACAATACTTTACACAAATTTGTGTGTTCCCAAAACATGATCTTTATTGACCAAATTGTGTCATATAGCTCTGCAAAGTACTTCCTATAGTAGTACTCAATTTCGGATCAAAAAGTTGAGTAATTCTTCCCAACTGTTGAATGGAATACAAGCACATTCTTTTTTCCTGATCGATGCCTAGCGCGTATTCCGGCTTAATCGAGAAATAATAGATTGCTTCCTGATTTAAATTATCAAAAAGTTTCTGAGCCAATTCCTTAGCTTTCCCATTCTGTTTAGCCCTGGCGTATTGCTCAATAATAGGCAACACGGTATAATTCAAAGGTACCTGATTGATAGGCATCACTTTGAAGCATTTATCGAGCACCTGTACAGCAGAATCAAGCTTGTTTTCGGCAATCAATTGTTCAGCCAACCGGGAGAAATTATTTCTGAAGTTGGAAAGCATTCTGATGTTGTTTTCGTCGAGATATACTTTAGGATCCGCAACATTTCCCCATCTGAATTTATTGATGAGGTTTTCATACAATATCTTCGAATCGATGCTTCCGATCTGACCTTCCTGACCTGAAGAAAGTATGGGTACAATGCGGTAGGTTAAGCCATCGAGTCTGAAATATTTTTCCAACCCCAGATAGTTTTCATCGGACACCGTAATAGCAAAGTATACAGGACGTTTCCAGTTATTATGAGCTATTAAGTCCATCACCATCATATCATTTTTGTAAATGGCACTCCGGTAGGCTGGCTTTTCTCTGCTGTACCTTGGGTCTGTAAGTTCCCATTTCATTTCAGGTACAATTTGATTTGCAAACTTTTGGCTTACTACTCCGTTGGATAATATAACAGAGGGATCAACTTTCAAGCTGAAATTTTTAGCAGGCAGAAAATAGATACTCTGATCCATTCTACGTAGAGGTTGTTCATTGCCAACGTAATCCATGACCTCTGTTAGATTGGTATAATTGCCTCCCACCTGATCATCCACATACAATGCATCCCTGGTACCTGTCTGGTACTGGTCATGTTTCATAGCAAATGGTACAGGGTCTGAGGTGTAGACTTTTCGCTGCATCTGATCGATATACCAGTCGGCTCCAAGATAGCTTAGGTTAACAACCCGCACATCAGTACGGATTCCAAGTACTTCCTGGGCACACCATAACGGGAAGGTATCGTTATCCCCATTTGTGAAAATGATTCCGTCCTTTTCACAGGAATTTAAATAGTTGTAGGCAAAATCGGTACAGGTATAGCGTCCGGAACGGTCGTGGTCGTCCCAGTTTTGTTGCGCCATAATACCTGGAACGAGTCCCAAACATATTAAAGTTACCAATATTCCACCTGCCGCACCGGGTATGATTTTTTTCGCCCAGTCAATTAATGCCATTACACCAATGCCCATCCATATGGCAAAAGCATAAAACGAACTAACATACGAATAGTCTCGTTCGCGTGGTTGAAATGGGGTTTGATTCAAATACAAAACAATCGCAATTCCTGTCATAAAAAACAGAACCAATACAACCCAAAAGTCCCTCTTATGTTTTTTATAATGAAAAGCGGCACCAATTAATCCCAATATCAATGGGAGCATGAAGTAAGCGTTCTTTCCACGGTTATGTTTAAACTGATAACCCGACATGGTTTCCGGGATCTTATTTTGAGAGCCTAATCTCCATTCATCAATAAATTTAATGCCGGTAATCCAGTTTCCTTTCAGAACATCACCGTCAGTTCCCTGGATATCATTTTGCCGGCCCGAAAAATTCCACATGAAATACCGGATATACATATAATTAATCTGGTATCTGAAGAAAAACGTAAGGTTTTCCACAAATGTGGGTTTGTATAGGGTTGTGGGCTCTCCCTGTTGATTTGTTGTTTGAATGGGAATTCCTTTCACGTTGCCCCATTGTTTGTATCCACTCACATGTTGGCCTTCGCTGCTATGCATGCGAGGGAATAAACCGCAGAATTGAGGATCATAAACGTAAACGGGTTTATGTGAAATTTCAACATATTTTTTGTCTTTTCGTGCCCATATGGTGCTTCCTTCTTTGGTATCAATAACAGGAGCATCATAATATTGTCCGTAAATTAAGGGACGGTCACCATATTGCTCGCGGCTTAGATATGATAATAAGTTGAAGAGATCCGAAGGATTGTTTTCATTTAAAGGGGTGTTTGCATTCGCCCGGATTATGGACATGGTATATGACGAATACCCTATCAAAATCACGGAGAAGCATAACAGAATGGTATTCAAAAGTGCTTTTCCTCTTTTATATGAATAAACGATACCCCATATCAGAGAACCGAGAAGAGCAACAATAAAGAATACGCCACCCGAGTTGTAAGGCAAACTAAAGTTATTGACGAACAATAATTCAAATTTTTGTGCCACCACAAAAGTCCCTTGTATGATCCCATACATAATCAGCCCGGTTATGACCAATGAACTAATAAATGCTATAATCAGCCCGTTTCGGGTAACCTTGTATTTGCGGAAATAATAAACCAGTCCGAGCGCAGGTATCGTTAAAAGATTCAGCAAGTGAACACCGATAGAAAGTCCCATGAGGTATGCAATGAGGATAAGCCAGCGGTTTGCATATTTTTCATCGGCAACATTCTCCCATTTCAAAATAGCCCAAAAAATAATCGAAGTGAATAAGGACGACGATGGAAATACCACTGCCTCTTCCGCAGAAAACCAAAAGCTTTCCGAAAAAGTAAACGCCAATGCACCCACACAACCTGCCGCTATAATTGAAATAGTTTCGGCAAGGGTGTATTCTTCTTTTTTGCCTATAATTTTACGTGCAATGTGCGTTGTAGTCCAAAATAGAAATAAAATGGTAAAGGCGCTGCAAAGTGCAGAGTACATGTTAATTGTCATAGGCACCTTACTTTGATCAGCTGCAAATAAGGAAGCAATACGACCGAGCATTGCAAACATCGGATATCCTGGTGGATGACTTACCTGCAGTTTAAATGCACAGGAGATAAATTCGCCGCAATCCCAGAAACTGGTTGTTGGCTCAATCGTAAGGAGGTAAACTGTTGCAGCTATGGCAAAGATTACCCACCCTGTAATGACGTTAATTGTTTTGAAATTTTTCATTGTTAATCGTTATCGACTTAATTTAGGTTGTTTATTGTATTTACAAAACTAAAGCAAAGAAAAAGAAAATTTATAGATTACGATAGGTAAGATTTTATTATTTTTTGCTCACTACCTTATTCACGATGGTTCTTTTAATTATTATGGCATTGAATGATAATTTATTATGTAGTTTGTTGCTTTACAAACTCTCAACAACCTTTTTAGAAGTTTTACAAATTAATTCTATAAGTTTGTGGTCGTAATCTGCTATATAATTTTCCAAATGAAACATTCATGGTCAGAAATTCATTAAAAAACAGGCAATTATTAATTGTGGGTATTCCCTGCCCGATAAGCAGGAAACAAATTTTAATCATATCGGTTCTTTTATTGATTGCATTTAATGTTATTTCACAAGTTCCTGCCGATTATGAAACACCTTCTTTTTTCTCCCCGGCTGATAGCCAAAAGCTATTGATACATTTTGGCAATAAGAATTTTTTTAAAAACAACGAATATTTTAATCCTTTGAATGAAGGGTTAACACTACCTGGTGTTATCATAGAGCCTTCCTTAATTTATTACCCTGGCGTTAACACAAAATTTGAAGCGGGAGCGAGTTTTCTTAAATATTTCGGCCGGGACGGATTTTTTCAGATACAACCAATTTTCAGGTTTGAATATCAGCCGGTTCCATTTTTTCAAATGATCATGGGTACTATCTATGGCGGTGCGAGGCACGGCTTAATTGAGCCGTTATACCAATGGGAGCGTACGTTTACCCATCCCGTGGAGAATGGGTTGCAGTTTCTGTTTAAAACGTCGCAATTAAATGCGGATGTTTGGCTCGAATGGAAGAAATTTATCATGCAAAACGATCCTTTTCAGGAGGAACTTTTGTTTGGCACTACTTTTTCTTATAAACTTTTACCTGCCGACCGTGATTTTAACCTGTCCATTCCCTTCCAGACTACGATAAACCATCATGGTGGCCAGATAAATACGCAAAAAGTTCCCCTCCGTACTGTAGCCAATTATGCTTCGGGGCTAAATGCTACCTGGTTATTTCACGAATCATTCATCAAACAATTTGACCTCGACTGCTGGGCAATAGGCTATAATGACCTTTCACCAGTTAAATTGCAGGATTATACACAAGGCAACGGTACATATGCATTGGCCAAGATATTTTTTTCAAATTTTTCTTTGCAGCCGGGTTATTTCCATGGAGAAGGATACATGAGCTCGGAAGGTGAACCCCTCTATTTCTCAGCTACAATTCCCGCCAATGGTTATTTATATCCTATCCGGAATATGGTTTTGGGTAAACTTGTTTATTCCAAAAAGATTCAACGGGGGGTTAATCTGTCCGCTTATGTTGAGGTTTATAAGGACCTGAAATTTATTAATACCGATTACGATTATGGTGTTCATATTATTTTCGACCGTGATTTTTTCCTGGCGAAGATAAAATAAAACGCCAGGGTTTATCTTTCCATTCCCCTGCATAATCTACTCCAACGCGTGGGCCGGTCGTAAATGGGAATAGAACATTATCATCTTCAACCCATATCCTCTCTGAAGTTGCCAGGTCCTCTCCGTAAAAAGTTTTGTCGATTTTCAGATGCCTTGTCAGTTTACCAGGGCCGTCAAAGCCTTCGATGCCTCTGATGAGTACTGCCTGAGGTATGTTTTCACAAAATGTAACGAAATTCAACATCTGGTACATACCGTAAATCAAATATACATACACTTTACCTCCAAGGTGGTATAACACTTCTGTTCTTGGAGTTCTGCCTTTGCTTGCATGGCAGGCGAGGTCTTCTTCACCCCGGTAAGCCTCAGTTTCAGTAATACGAAAACGTTCAATGTATTCGTTGGAAAATTGACGGACCAGAATTTTGCCAATCAACTGTGGAGCTACTTCTAATACATCTTTTTGAAAAAAGTCCGTTTCAAGCTTGTTTCCGGTCATAAAATAAAAAAATGGTATAAAAGACAGCTATAAAAGATATTCCTGCATGAGTTTCAAGCGTGTCCTCATTCAGAAAAGATAAAAAGGCAATGATAAAAATAGTCAAAAAGAGATAGTCCGAATATTTTTTTTCAGGAATTGGGGCAGCAATGAGGGAAAACAATAGGATAGTTAATCCGGTAATTCCAAAGGTAACCCAGAAAGTAATCAACTGATTGTGGGTTCTCAAGCGTTTCTCAGGTATTAGTTGAGACTTATCCGTAATATATTGTTGCTTAAAAGCTTCACATATATCACCCGTACCTACACCAAACCAAAAATTATTCCGGATGATATGTACAGCTGTTTTCACATATTCAAACCGTTGGGCAACAGAATATCCTGATGGGTTTGCTCCAATTTTGTAATTGTACATTTCCCATATCACCCTGTAAATTTTTGGATAAAGCGAGTATTTTGCGGTGTCGATATAGTTTGTAATTCCCGATTCTATATACTTAATTTCTCTGCCGGAAAGGTGACTCATCCCAACAGAATCCTTGCGTAATCCTTTGGACGTGAGATAGCGGCAAAGAATGAAACTTAATCCGCCCTTATTTTTAGCTTTGCCATATAAGTCTAACGAACTTCTTTTCTGCCATGCTTCGCGCAATTCCGGGAAACATATGTATAAATAGGTGTAATGTCCGTTTTCCACATATTTTTTGGTAAAATCGTTGTTGTAAGGATTTCCGTTTACCGTGTATTTATCGATACTTTGAGGATCTATTTTATCAAAGGTAAAGAACCTTGCATAGGATCTCGTTAGAAATGATGCAATCAATAATATTAAAGTGAGTAGTGCAACGGTAACAAACCACCGGTACATCAGGTTACGGTTCTTAAACACAGTTCTGATCAGCAATATCAGGGAAGTAACTATCAAAACAACGATTCCTGTTAAAGCCTGAAGTATAAAAATATAGATGACAAGCCAGATAATTACAGGGATATAAAGCCATTTACGTTGGGATTCCGTTTGATTGAAAAGCCAGAACATGGTAATAATCGACAGATCGACCATTAAAGACCATCGAATGTGCGAAACAAAAGGAGAAAGCTGTTCTGAAGTGTGAAAAGTATGTCCATCGAAACCCCAAAATATGCAGGCGCTAATGAGTGAATACACTAAAACAGCGGTCATAAAAAAATTCAGGATGAGTTTCAGGTTTTTTACGTTGATAGGGGTCGATGTTCCTATAATCAAAGGCAACACAAAAAATGGAAGCTTAATTCTCAAATCGTGGAAACCCCAGTCAAAATCGGAAGTATAAAGCATACCCAACAAATGAACCAGGTAAAACAGAAAAATGATCCATAAGGCAGGACGTTGTTTGAATCGTTCCCGTTTTTGAATAAAGTCTCCTTCGATAAACCAGTTTACCACCAAGGTTATCTGAGCCACACTTAGTATAAATATTGAATATGGCAACGAAACCACAGTAAGTATCAGTGCACCTATATATATGGCTAAATGAAACTTTTTTGTTAGCGTAAACATACAGACATTGAAACAAGTTTTAAAGACGATTATGCGTTTTTCAAAACCCAAAGTTAATTGATTTTCAACGAAAGTTTTTCTAACAGCTTAAGTTATTAGCCTCGTTATAGCAATTTATACATATATAAATGGTGGTTGTTAATAAAATTCTGGTAATTTTGCGTCGCATTTTTCCGATAAACAAAAAGAATTTATTTCATTTTTGCTGAAAAAACAAAATAAATTGTATTTTTGCAGTCCATTTTGAAAATGGATAATTTTGTATTTGCATATTAATTAAAAACTTAGATATCAAGTGGACACTTTAAGTTATAAAACAGTTTCGTCTAATAAGGCAACTGCTAATAAACAGTGGTTAATAGTGGATGCATCCGACCAGACACTGGGTAGGTTTTCATCAAAGGTAGCCCAATTGTTAAGAGGAAAGCATAAACCAAGTTTTAGCCCTCATGTAGACTGTGGAGATAATGTAATCGTTATCAACGCAGAGAAGATTCGATTAACCGGTAAGAAGTGGAGTGATAAAGTGTATATAAGGCATACCGGTTACCCAGGTGGTCAACGTTTCGTCAATGCTAAGGATTTGATGACAAAACATCCTATGGCTTTGGTAGAAAAGGCCGTACGTGGTATGTTACCTAAAAATCGTTTAGGAGACGCCATTTATAAAAATCTGCATGTTTATGTAGGAACTGAGCATCCACATACAGCTCAGCAACCTAAAGATTTTAACATTAGTACAATCAAATAGTTATGGAAGTAATAAACGCTATAGGAAGAAGAAAAGCTGCTGTTGCACGTGTTTATCTTATATCAGGTAAAGGAAACATCATTATTAACGACAGAGACTACAAAGAATATTTTCCAAACACTGTTCTTCAATACATTGTTGAACAACCATTGCATCTTCTTGATGCTGCCCAGAAATATGATATCAAAGTCAATCTTGATGGTGGCGGTGTAAAAGGACAAGCCGAAGCATTGCGTTTGGGAATTACAAGGGCTTTGATTAAAATTGACGAGACCTGTAAGCCGAAACTGAAATTAGCTGGTTTTACAACTCGCGATCCTCGTGAAGTTGAGCGTAAAAAGCCAGGTCATCCTAAGGCTCGTAAACGTTTTCAATTTAGCAAGCGTTAATATTTTTAGTTGTAGCAATAATAATAGTTTCACTATTGAGTGGAATTTTTACCTGCAACTATATCATATCCTGTTTAGTATCTAAATTGCTGAGATCCCCGATTAATCAGGGCTACTTGGCAATTGATAATTATAGAATGTAAACATTTAAAAACAATTTAATGTCAAAAGTAACTGTTGAACAATTATTAGAAGCTGGTGTACATTTTGGTCACCTCCGCAGAAAATGGAATCCCGCTATGGCTCCTTACATCTTTATGGAGCGAAATGGTATTCATATTATCGATCTTCACAAAACCCAGGCTAAATTAGAAGAAGCTGCACAAGCGCTTAAACAAATCGCAAAATCGGGTCGTAAGATCTTATTTGTAGCTACCAAAAAACAAGCTAAAGAAATCGTATCTGAAAGTATTAAAGAAGTTGGTATGCCATATGTTACAGAACGTTGGCCAGGTGGCATGCTTACCAATTTTCCTACTATTCGTAAAGCTGTGAAAAAAATGTCATCTATCGATAAGATGGCTACAGATGGTACCTTCGACAACATGTCAAAGCGTGAGAAATTACAAATTGCCCGTCAGCGTGCAAAACTTGAAAAAAACCTTGGCAGTATTGCCGATCTTACCCGTTTGCCTGCTGCTTTGTTTGTAGTTGATGTTACCAAAGAAAATATTGCTGTAAGAGAAGCTAAAAGACTTAATATTCCGGTATTTGGAATGGTTGATACCAATTCAGACCCTAACGTGGTTGATTTTCCAATTCCGGCAAATGACGATGCCTCCAATTCAATATCATTAATTATTAATGCTGTTGCAGGGGCTATCATGGAAGGGTTAAACGAACGTAAGGCAGAACGCGAAAAAGAAGGTGACAAACCTGAGAAAGAAGCTAAGCCAGACAAAGCTAAGGCTCGTAAGGGCGGGGAGAAAAGGCCCAGAAGTGCTGACGCTTTAGTGACGGATGAAGAAGAAATTGCCATCCCTATTGTAAAGTTCGAGAAAGAAAAAGATGCACCCCGTAAAGTTGCAAAGAAAGTTAAAAAAGAAGATTAATTTTAATATTATTAGATAATGGCAATTACTGCTGCTGAAGTAAATAAACTCCGTCAAATGACCGGAGCGGGTATGATGGATTGTAAAAAAGCTTTGGAAGAATCGAATGGAGACTACGAAAAGGCTACTGGAATTATACGTAAAAAAGGTCAATTGGTCGCAGCCAAGCGTGCGGACCGTGAAGCTACTGAAGGTGTTGTGTTAGCAAGTGTTTCTGCCGATGCTACTTTTGGTGCATTAACGGTTGTTTGTAGCGAAACTGATTTTGTAGCCAAAAACGATTCATTTATTCAATTTGCAAAATCGATCAACGACTTGGCAATTGCTCAAAAACCTGCCAGTTTGGAAGCTTTTAAACAACTTAAGTTAAACAACCTTACTGTTGGCGAAGCTTTACTTGAAAAAGTAGGGGTTATCGGAGAAAAAATTGACCTCGTCATTTACTATAAATTAGAAGCCGCTCAGATTATTGCTTACATTCATCCAGGTAATAAGCTTGCTACAATGGTTGGTTTTAGCAAAAAGCTCAGCGACCTCCAGGTTGGTAAAGATATAGCTATGCAAGTGGCTGCTATGAATGCTGTTGCGGTTGATAAAGATGTTGTACCCGCTGAGGTTGTGGCCAAAGAAAAAGAAATTGCTTTGGAACAAACCCGTTTGGATAAGAAAAACGTGGGTAAACCGGATAATATTCTGGAGAAAATAACGGAAGGTAAACTTGAGAAATTCTTCAAAGAAAATACCCTGTTAAATCAGGAATTTATAAAGGATTCGAAACTTACCGTTCGTCAATATTTACAGAGCATTGATAAAGATTTGAAAGTAACAGGGTTTGTAAGATATACATTAAATGCCTAAAGAATTTGTAAATTAGTTACAGTAAAAAGAAGGGAGCCTAAAGCTCTCTTTTTTTTTTGGTGATTTTTTGAGATTCGAAGGATTGATATATCTTTATTTGTTTTTTTCTTCAGCATTTGAAGTGACAAATATTAAATCTTGAATCTTTTGTCTTGTATCTAAATATTTAATTTATGACAACATATAAACGCATTCTTTTAAAATTAAGCGGGGAAGCTTTAATGGCCGATAAGCCTTATGGAATCGATACAACCCGGTTAATGGAATATGCGCAACAAGTGAAGGAAGCAGCTGATCTGGGTGTTAAAATAGGCATCGTTATTGGAGGAGGTAATATCTTCAGAGGATTAAAAGGAGTTAATGCCGGATTCGACCGGGTTAAAGGCGATTACATGGGAATGTTGGCCACTGTAATTAATGGTCTTGCCATTCAGTCTGCCCTCGAAAGTATCGGAGCAAAAGTACGTTTGCTAACGGCTATTCGAATGGAACCGGTTGGCGAAGGATATAGCAAAAAGAAAGTTCAGGAAGCCTTTGAACATGGTGAAATAGTTATTTTTACTTTTGGGACCGGAAATCCTTACTTTACAACCGATACTGCCTCTGCTCTCAGGGCTGTTGAAATGGAAGCGGAAGTGCTTTTGAAAGGGACTCGCGTAGATGGCGTTTATACGGCGGATCCCGAAAAAGACAAGTCTGCTGTAAAATACGATGAAATAACCTTTGATGAAGCATATCGCAAGGGATTAAATGTAATGGACCTTACCTCTTTTACGATGTGCAAAGAGAACAATCTTCCAGTGATTGTGTTTGATATGAACAAAGCAGGTAACCTAAAGCGCTTACTGCTTGGCGAAAAGATCGGAACCCTGGTAAAGTTGGAATAGTCCGTTAGCGTTATAAAGTGCCGTATTTGTTATGGAACTTTGTAACCTTCAGCTTATAACTTGATAATTTTTAATAATTCTTTTTTATATTTGTTCACCGAATAACAATTTTTTTAATTCCTTCATTCTATGGAAGAAGAAGTTCAATTATACCTCGATGATGCTAAGGAAATGATGGATAAGGCCGTGACCCATCTTGCAACTGAGTTAATAAAATTACGCGCAGGAAAGGCGAATCCTCAAATGCTCGATGGTATCCATGCCGATTACTATGGCGTTAGTACGTTACTTAGCCAAATTGCTAATATCAATACGCCTGATGCAAAATCAATTGTAATTCAACCTTGGGAAAAGAAAATGATGGAGCCCATTGAAAAGGCAATACTTGCCGCCAATATTGGGATTACTCCTATCAATAATGGCGATGTTATCAGGTTAAACCTGCCTCCTCTTACGGAAGAACGCCGCAAATTGCTGGTTAAAACGGTAAAACACGAAGGAGAAACCGCTAAAGTAAGTATTCGTACTATTCGTCGTGAAACCATTGAAGAATTCAAAAAAATGCAAAAGGATGGTTTACCGGAAGATGCAGCCAAAAATGCGGAAGAAAAAGTCGAAAAATTAGTGGAAAGCTATTACAAAAAGGTTGAAGAAGTTGTCGGCAAAAAGGAAGCTGAGATTATGACGGTGTAGGTTTTGATTAAGCTCAGCCATCGGGGTTTTGACTTCATTTCAGGGTTCGGGCGGTCGTTGAGCGGAGTCGAAACGACATTTTAAATACGAAATTACAGAATTATAATGTAAAAAAAAACAAACTACAGATAACCCAGATTGACACAGAGAATTAGTAACAAATAAAAATACTTTACATCAATTGACACAAATTATCTGTGAAAATCCGTGTGAATCTGCGGTAAACCGGAAATGCCAGGAATTACTAGAATTATAATGTAAATAAAAAAACAAACCACAGATAACCCAGATTGACACAGAGAATTAGTAAATAAATTATAGAAATAAATAGCTCAGACAGGATGGCTTCGACTCCGCTCAGCCAACGAACTGTGCTTAACCAACAGCGCTTCGATTTCGCTCACCTATCAAATACTCATTTAGTGAGCTCCTGGAACACTTCTTCGAGTCGCTTCTGCTGTTTTTGCATGGATAATACGGAGAAGCCCTTTTCAACAGCGAATTTGAATACATTTTCCCTGAAGTCCTTTGCCTCATTGTTGCTCAACAACCATATGTAATCAGACACTTTCAAAACTTTTTCAACATCCTGTATTTGATATAAGGAAGATTCTTCCGCAATCTTGTTAAACTCTACCATTACGGTAAATTGAGCGGAAGTCGAATGCTGGTAAATGTCCTGAGTAGTGTCGTTGGCTACAATTTTTCCCTTATTGATAATAATCGTTCTGTGACAAATAGCTTCTACCTCTTGCATGATATGAGTAGAAAGTAAAATTGTTTTACTTTTTCCTGCCTCTGAAATAAGATTACGAATTTCCACAATCTGATTAGGATCAAGTCCTGTAGTGGGCTCATCAAGTATGAGTACCGCAGGATCGTGAATAAGAGCCTGAGCAAGTCCTACGCGTTGTTTGAAACCTTTGGATAAAGCTGATATTTTTTTATGTTGCTCTTGTCCAAGGCCAGTTTGACTGATTATTTCAGAAAGACGTTTTCTTAATTCCTTAATCTTATATATTTGCCCAACAAACTCAAGATATTCTTTAACATACATTTCGGCGTAAAGCGGGTTATGTTCCGGAAGATAGCCGATATGCTTACGTACCTCAAATGAATTCTCAACAACATCAAAATTGTCTACGCTTACATTACCTGATGTTGCAGGAATATAGCCACAAATAATCTTCATCAATGTCGATTTTCCGGCTCCGTTTGGACCAATAAATCCGACAATTTCCCCTGATTTAATTTCGAATGAAACATCATTTAAAGCAAGTTGTGTTCCATATAGTTTTTTGACATTTTCGACAATTATAGACATAGTATTAAATAATTATGACATCAAATGTAGTTAATTTACCTTTAGTTTTTTTGAACATGAAGCAGTAAAAAATGTTTTGATAATTAAAATGAATTTATATATTTGTTCGCATTAATGATTAACTTTTAGATAAATCCCTAAACATTTTTAATTATGATTAGAGTTAAATTAGCGCTGGCATGTGTTGTGGCTATGTTCCTTGTTTCGATTAATGGAGTTAAGGCCCAAACAAAGAATGAGGCTATCGTGTCCTTCAATGAAGGAGTGGAATCTATGAAAACTGATCCTGCAAAAGCTATCAAGGCTTTTGAAAAAAGTATTGCAATAAGTGATCAAGTGGGAGATTCTGCTAAAGATGTTAAGGCCAAGGCTATTCAGGTAGTTCCTGACTTATATTTACAAGTAGCAAAAAAGCAGGCAACAGAAAAAAAATGGGCCGATGCCATAGCTGCAAGCAAGGATGCTATTAAAGCTGGAGAAAAATATAACGATGCGAAGATTAAAGATGCAAGTCAAAAGTTATTAGCCCAATGTTATGTTATACAAGGT
>CAYZNC010000069.1:0-1966 GCA_964478555.1 uncultured Bacteroidales bacterium
TGAAAAACCAACCGGCTAACATCAATATCGATAAAACCAAATTGCCATATATGGCACAGTTAACCGGTACCATTGAGTATGTAATATTTGTGGTGAAAGTAAAAAATTACCCGTCCGGCTTTACCCTCAGTAACAATGGGAATGCATTCACAATGACGGTTAATGATGATTCAAAGCTATATACCCACATCGAAACCGGGAATTCATTTAATTTGACAATTGGACCAAACGATGCGGCCAATATCGATGAATTAGTATTAGTGGTGAAGTATAGCTTTTAAGTTAGGATCAAGAAACCTGAAAACTCATTATTAACCCTTTCTGCCGTCGCAAACAAATTAAATAAATCCAATTTGCGACGGCATTATTGCTGTGGTTAGCTGTCATATCCCACAAACAAATTCATACCTGAACGAAAAAAAAAGGCGATTTCTAAAAATAGTTAAGTAAATTTGACGTAACTTTAAGTTAGAGTTTAGAGAGTTTGGTGCTATTTTCCAGGTATTCCTGACCCCCTAGACAAAAATAAATTGTAACATACTATTAATTAAATACATATATTTTGAAAATATTACTAATTTCTCCGGCAGTAGACAATACTAAAAGAACTGTTAAAGGGCTGATGATGCCTCAGCTTGCCCTTTATATTCTGGAAGGTCTGACTCCGTTGGAACATGAAGTGAAAATTATTGAAGAAGAAGCTGAGCCATTGAATTTTGATGAAGAGTGTGATCTGGTTGCTATTAGCTGCATGACAGCGAATGCGCCAAGAGCTTATGAGGTTGCAAAAAAGTTTATGACGAAGGGGAAAACGGTGGTTCTAGGTGGAGTACATCCTACAATTTTACCGGATGAAGCTTCTCAATATTGCGATTGTGTGGTAATTGGGGAAGCTGAGGGAGTATGGAAAACATTACTTCACGATTTTCAGCAAGGAAAATTACAAAAACAATATCATAATCCTGAGCCGGATCTGGATGAGTATGTACCGAAAAATTTCAGTCGCATTATCCAAAAGAGGCTTTTCAAAATGGTTCCCATCATGACCACAAGGGGATGTCCTTACGATTGTGATTTTTGTTGTGTTAGCGATCTTTTTGGAAAAAAGATACGACATATACCCATCAAAAACATTCTTAAAGATATAGAAGAATCGGGCGCTAAAAACTTTATGTTCCTGGACGACAATATTATTGGACATCCTAAATATGCCAAAGAACTATTTACTGCCATTAAACCTTTAAAAATAAAGTGGGTAGGACAAGCTTCCCTGTCGTTTGTGAAAGATACTGAGATGATGCAGCTAGCCGCCGATAGTGGATGTAAGGCATTATTTTTCGGACTCGAAAGTGTATCGGAAGCTCAGATGAAAACTATGCGCAAAACGTTTAAGGATGTTGATGAGTTGGAAGTTGCTTTGAAAGCTATAAAGAAAATGGGTATTCTCATCCATGCCTCCATGATATTTGGCTTTGATAACGATACTAAGGACGTATTTAATGATACCGTGAGATTTTTGATTAAACAGAAAATCAGTACTGTTTCATTTAACGTATTAACACCATATCCCGGCACCAAAACTTACGATGATCTTAAGAAGGCGGGACGTTTATTAACGGATAACTGGAAATACTACGACCATAATACGGTTGTATTTCAGCCGGAGAACATGACTCCCTATGAGCTTCAATGTGGAAAAACCCATGCCAGGCAAAAGTTTTATAGGTTATCCTCTGTTTTACGAAGATTAAGTGGCAATATGTACAGCCCTGTAATTTACTTTGCCACCAATTATGGACACATGCAACAAACCAGAGTTGAGAGTAAAAGGGTACGTCGCCTTAAGACAGAATTGTTTGACAAATGCTGAGGATATTAATTTAAAACTTATTTAAAGCCTAAATAAAGCGGCATAGCAGTGATGGTTTACATTACAGCTATGCCGCTTGCATTTTCTGGTTTCGAC
>CAYZNC010000069.1:2066-21791 GCA_964478555.1 uncultured Bacteroidales bacterium
CCGCTCAACCACCGGCCTCGTTCATCTCACAACAAGTGATGTCCCATGAGGCGTCGGATTTAGGACCCTGAGCGGAGTCGAAGGGGCATTTGATTAATATAGTGTATTTCATTGCAGCCAAGCCCCCCAAAATTCTCCGGTGCTATTTTAAACAATATCAACCTGAAGCTTGTTTGAGTTTCCAGTAACCATAAATTTTGCGACTATGAAAAATGTAATATTTCTAATTATTTTCTGTGCTATTGGTATTGTTACTTATTCACAAACCGTTGAAAATACCCCCAAAATGAAAACATTGTATGATTTTAAAACAAAAACTATTGATGGTAAGGAGTTCGATTTATCTTCACTGAAAGGGAAAAAAGTACTTATCGTCAATACGGCTTCTAAATGTGGAAATACTCCTCAGTATAAGGATCTGGAAGATTTATACAAGCAGTATGGAGGAGCTAAATTTGTAATTATAGGTTTTCCGGCCAATAATTTTATGGGACAGGAACCTGGTACTAATGAAGAAATACAGAAGTTTTGCACGTTGAATTATGGGGTAACGTTTCCCATGATGTCGAAAATTTCGGTAAAGGGTAATGACATGGATCCCATATACCAATGGCTTACTACAAAAGATTTGAACGGTAAAATGGATTCTGAGGTAAAATGGAATTTTCAAAAATATATGATTGATGAGCAGGGTAGATTGGTGGATGAAGTAGATCCCAAGATTAATCCCGAGTCCGAAAAAATTGTAAGCTGGATTAAAGGAAATTGATTGTTGGGTGGTCCCTGAGCGATATAGTCGAAGGGATAGAATGCTGTGCGCCTATATATATTTATTAATGATCTTGAAGAATAATTCTATTTCAAGTGGTTTTGATATTACATCTACACAACCTGAATTGAGACATTTGGAACGTACCTCATTGATAGGGAAAGCGGTTTGAGCAACAATAGTTATGTTACGGAACGATTTAATTTCTTTAGTGATCTGGTAGCCATTTTTCTCCGGAAGTTTAATATCCATCAGAATCAGGTCAATTTTATTGATGGTTTTGCAAAGTTCGAGCGCCTGTGTACCATTCTCGGCATGCAGAAGCTGAACCTGGGTTTTTTCAAGCAGTGCCTCAATAAATTGATAATTAATTAAGTCATCTTCAACCACGAGAATTACCTTGTCTTTCCAGTTAGGCTCCAATTCGCTGATTTCAGCTGCAGGGATAGTGTCAGGCAGCTTAATTTCATCTGCTTTGCCAGGTTTTTCGATAGGTAACGTAAAAAAGAATTCATTACCCTGATTAATTTCGGAATTCAGCCATATTTTACCACCTAGTAATTCAACAAGGTTTTTAGCGATAGTGAGTGCCAAGCCATTATCAGCAATATGCTGATGAGTAATGTCTTCAAATTGCCAAAAGTAATCAAAAATGATTTTCTGATCTTCCTTATTCAGGCTAGTACCCGTATCGATAACGAAAAATTCAATCGTTTTCGGATCCTTAATAGCATAACCGAATTTGATGAAACCTTTATTTGTATTCCGGATAGAAAAAGCAAGAATGTTGTTTAAGATTTGCTGAATTCTTCCCGGATCGGATAGAATTTGTCCAAAATTCTCCTGGGCATTCTTTTCAACTATCAATTCAATTTGACCTTTGCCGGCTTTGTCTTTTTTCTGAATGACCGACGAATATATCTCGTTCATGAATTCGTCGAGATTGATCGGCGTATAGTTCAATTCAATTTTTTCGGACTCAATTTTAGAAATTTCAATAAGATCGTCAATAAGGAAAAGTAATTGATGCCCTTTTTCATTAATAATTCGGGTGTAGTCCTGTTTTGTATCTGATTTTATACTTTCCATCCCAATGAGTTCTGAAAAACCAATAATGGCATTCATGGGAGTTCTAATAGCGTGTGACATGTTTGCCAGAAATGCAGATCTTAGCTTGTCTGATCTTAATGCCACTTCACGGGTTTTGTTTAACTCTTTTTCAAGTCTTTTAATTTCGGATTCCAATTCCTGTATCACTTGCTTGGGATCATTATCAGGCAACACTTTATTCATAATAGAATATTATAGATTTTACAATACAAGGGAATATAAACAAATATAAATATTTATCCGTTAACAATCAAGATTGCAGATGGTATTTAATGCTATTTTAATAATTTAGAAGAAAAACCAGCTTTTTTTCTTAATAAAAGGAAGGAACTCATTTTTTAAACTGTTTGTTTTGGGTTGATATTTATCTTTTTCCTCAGGTCACTGAGCATAGTCAAACCCGGTCACTGAGCATAGTCGAAGTCGGTCACTGAGCGTAGTCGAAGTGATCAGGCTGTTAAGTTCTAAAAAATTCCATATTTTGATATGAAACCTCCAGAAAAATAAGGTTAAATTGGATTAAGATGTAATTTTAAGAAGATATGATAATTGCCGAGTCATAATCCGGCCGATTACACTCCAGAGGTACATTAAAACAATTCAACCTCTATATTTTGTATAAAAGCAGTATAAGTGTGTTCATCATCAACTCGTGCTTCGGAAAGTAAAACTAGTACAGGGATATCGTTACCGTCTTTATTGGTTATTTTGATTTCCTTGCGTTGACCTATCATTTTTTTGGTTCCGGCTGCCACCAGTTGTGATGTAAATTCGTCTTCTTTCATGTTTGTTTCGGAAAAGAGTACGCTGATATTCATACCCAATATTTCTTTACGGGGTATGTTCCACAGATTTTCGGCGGCTTTATTGAAGAATTCAATTCTTCCTTCCTGATTTATAGTAAATATGGCGTCTAGTGCGCCTTCTAAAGTTCTTTCGTTGCGTATTTTTACTTTTTCAATTTCCTTATATTGCTGCTCCATCTCTGCTTTAGCTTTATCCAGCTTGCGACTTAGATCAGCTCCAGCCTGGCGTAATTTTTCTTCCTGAATGCGTAATTGCTCGGTCTGCCGGTGAGTTTCGATCTCCATCAATTTTTCTTTTGTAATTTCATTGGCTATGTAAATTACTTTGTTTACTATTTCGCCGTACATGTCGTTTACTGCGCTGAGAGATCCCCGAAGCCATCGTTCTTCACCGTTTTTGGATATGTGTTTAAGTTGCCCCTGGAAAGAATGACCGATGGTAATATTTTCCCAAATATCCCGGAACGTGTTTAACTCTTCGCGGGGAATAAAATCGAATATGGTTTTGTTCGAAATTTCTTCTGCAGAAAATTCCATGGTAGTGAGGAATCGCTCGTTACAGTCAAGTGTATCACCTTCGGGACTAAATTCTGCTTTGAGGCTCGATTTGTTAAGTGCCTCAATTTGAGCCTCATAGTCGAGACTTTGTTTTTTCTGGTCGGTGGTATCAATTGCCAGGAATAAAATACGTTCAACCGTATGGTCTTTCTTCACACAGGTGAACGTTGCCATAGTCCAGAGATCTTTATTTTGCTTTGTTTGCAACTTTACATCTCCCTCGAAATGTTCCGATCCGTTTATTAAACCATCCCATATGCTATTAAACCATTCCCGGTCCTTTTTATTGATGAACATTGAGATATGTTTACCATCAACATCCTGATTGTCATTATAACCGAGTTTTTGAATGAATTTTTCGTTAGCGTAAATAAGTGTACCATCGGGGATGAATTCCGCACGAATTAAGGTGTGGTTAACGGAATTGGCAAAGGTTACGAATTTTTCATTTTGACGGGCTGCTTCTTCCTGTGTAGCCTGGAGTTCTTCCATGTTTTGCCTCATTTGTTCTTCTTGGGAAGCGAGGATTTCAGCTTGTTCCTGCGATTCGCGCAGAAGCTGTGCGGTACGCATATTAATTTTTACCGTAGAAATAGTGGACGCAATGCTTTCGGCAACTTTTTCCACAAATTCAATTTCGAATGTTTCAAATTTTTTAAAAGAAGCCAATTCCAGCGCACCGTGAATTTCTTCATTAATTATTAAAGGTACAATTAAGAGACTGCGGGGGTTAGCTTTACCCAGACCTGAAGTGATCAGTACATAATCATCAGGTATTTGGGTCATATAAATAGTATGTTTCTCGATGGCACAAGTACCAATGAGGCCATCGCCCCAGGGAATTTGTTTATCCGCAAATTTTCTACGATCATAGGCATAGCAGGCGGTCATTTCGAAGTATTTTTCATTTCCGTTTTCATGAAGAATAAAAAAACCACCCTGGTTCGCCTGCAGGTATTTAACCAGGTTATTGATAATGCTGTATGACAGTTCTTTGATGTCGTCATTGTTATTGCGGAGTATTTCACTGAATTCGGCAAGTCCTTCAGCTACCCAATTTCGCTGATCATCTTCTTTGCGTCTTTTTATTTCAATTTCTTTATTGTTCTTAAGGTTATTTCGGAGGTTTATAAGTGATTGTCCGAGTTTATCACTATCATCCTGGAGATCGTAAGTTGCTTCGAGATGATCGTTGATCAGGTTATTGGTAAAGTCGAGCACTTTATGCGATTTGCGAACTTCTTTTTTAAGCAGGGATTCCGTTTCATCTATATACTTGCCGTACTTATTGCCAAGGAAGTAGCCGGTTAAGGAAAGTAAAACCGGTAACGAATCGAATAAGGCCAGGGTTGGAAATTGTTGATGAATAAAAATAAATCCTTGGATATTAAAAGGTTGGTTGAGATGAATTAAAAGCCAGAAAAAACTTATAAATAAGAGTAATAATCCGAAAATGATGCCAAGAACAGATAAGTATTTAGAAAGGTTAACTGCGTCAAGTTTATTCATAGTTTTTTTCTTAAAAGGCTGAAAGCTTGTGCCAATTTAATACATTTTTCTTAAAAGTACCTATCAGATTTCATGGTTTTTCCATTAAAAGGATACAGTTATTGAGTCATGGTTGAAAATTGTTTGGCCCAAAAAGTTGTTGTATTGGCGATTTGGTCGAGCGGCAAAATTTTATCTGCTGCACCAAGTTTAATAGCTTCGTTAGGCATGCCAAATACCACGCACGATTTTTCATCCTGAGCAATCGTATGAGCACCTGCTTCTTTCATTTCAAGAAGACCTCTCGCACCATCGTCGCCCATGCCAGTCATAATGATACCGATGGCATTTCTTCCTGCAAATCGGGCCGTAGAACGGAACAGAACATCAACTGAAGGTCTGTGGCGATTAACCAGCGGACCTTCTTTGATTTCAACATAATATTTTGCACCACTACGTTTGATAAGTAAGTGATGATTACCGGGAGCTATAAGTGCTCTTCCGCGGATAACGGAATCTCCATTTTCTGCTTCCTTCACGGATATGCCACACAATTCATTAAGTCTGTTTGCGAATGATTTGGTAAAATTTTCGGGCATATGTTGTACAATAACAATGCCCGGAGAGTCAGGAGGCATAGCTTCGAGAAAGATTCTGAGTGCTTCCGTACCGCCTGTTGATGCACCTACCGCAACTACAAGTTCGGTAGTTCTGATCATACTTGATTCGGTGCGGGTGATTTTAGGTAAAATTGCGTCGGCAGAATATTTCGGTTGTACGGTTAATTCCTGTGTTGCTGTTGTTTTTCTTTTTATCTTGCATAATGCAGCTGCTTTAACGGCATCGCACAAATAAATTCTGGACTCCTCTATAAAGTTTTTAGTGTCCATTTGAGATTTGGCAATTACTTCCACAGCGCCATATTCAAGAGCCTTCATTGCGGTTTCGGTACCTTTTGCAGTTAGGCTGGAAATAATTACTACAGGTATGGGATGTTGCGACATAATTCGTTTTAGAAAAGTCAAGCCATCCATACGTGGCATTTCAACGTCGAGCGTAATCACATCAGGGATCTCTACCGAAATTTTTTTAGCGGCAAAAAAAGGATCGGAGGCAGTGCCCATTACTTCAATATCGGGATCTGAATTCAGTATATTCTGTAGTGTTTGTCGAACCACAGCAGAATCATCCACAATTAACACCCTGATTTTCTTAGCCATATATAATATCTTATCAAACTTTAATAGCGGTCAATTTACAAAGTTTTTTGAACATATTTTTGACGTACTTCCCCGGTAGAGGTAATAAACTCAATTTTGCGACCAAGTTTCCCCCCTACGCTTGAGCTTATGATGGGAATCTTTTTTTCATCAAGTAGTTGTTTGGCAATTTCAATATTTCGAGCACCTATATGAAATTGAACTACTTGGGTCTCAATAACTTCACCTCCGCCAAAAATTTTGGCTTTTAAATTATTTTTATTCGACCCTAGCGCTAACAGCTTATCAATGAGCTTTTCAATTGCAATATTTCCATATTTGGGAGAAGCCAGACCCTGTCCATTCCAATATGGCAGCATATAATGATTGATGCCGCCAATTTTCAGTATAGGATCGAACAGGCAAACTGCCACACAAGAACCAAGGATGGTATTAATCTGATGTGGCGTTTTGCTCACAAATAGCTCAGCAGGATACAAAAAATGAACAGGCAGATTATTCTCCATTACCCTTACTTAAAATATTTCTTCCTCGTCAAACAAAAATTCGTTACCATCAGTGGAAAAACCAGCAATGTCTGATTTTGCCTCAGGAATGGAAATAGTAAACTTACTACCACTCCCAATTTCACTTTTGATTTCAATACTGCCGTTCAGTAAATCGAGAATTGCTTTATTTATCGATAATCCTAACCCATGTCCCCGATTTATTGAGTTAATACCTGAATCAAGACGTTTAAACCGATCAAATATTTTTTTCTGGTTTTCCTCTGTTATTCCAGCTCCAAGGTCAACAACAGCAACTTTCAAAACATCTTTTTCCACCCAAACCTTAAGTTCAATTTTTTGTTTTTCAAAACTGAATTTGATGGCATTGCTTAAAAGATTGGAGATAATGAGTCTTAATTTTTCGGGATCTGTTTTAAAATAAAATGTTCTTCCAATAGGAGGTTTGATGTCGATAATTAAGTTGAATTCCAAGCCTTTTTTCTTTCCCTCGAATTTGAATGATTCCAAAACGTTGGTAACCAAGGTTTTTATATCGACATTAAGGATTTCCGGATATATTTCTCCAGCTTCAATTTTTGCAGCTACAAATATGTTTCGTAACTGAAAGTCGAGGTTAAATGCTTCGGAATGGATAAGTGCTACCATGGATATCACTGTCTTCCAGTCTTCTTTTTTAACCGATAAGATATGTTTTGCCAATCCAAGTATGGAGGTAAATGGATTAATAATTTCATTCGTAATGTTTGAGATAAAATGGCTCTTTAAAGATTCTGATTCCTCGAGTTTTTTATTCACCACTTTTAATTCACGGTTAAGCTCTTGCAGTTCTTTAAGTGCTTCGCGGTTCATACGAAAGCGATTTCGTAATTCCTCAATTAATTCTTCATCAGTTAGTTTACTCATAATTAAAGGTATGTCTTGTTAATCTCAAGTAATTGCTTTTTATATTATAATAGTTTGTAATAGATGTTGCAATTTTATATTAAGTTAATAAAATTTGCGGCTGTTTCCAAGCACTATCATTATTATCTCCTGCGAAAAATAGTTGGTCGCAATTGAATAAGCGGTACATCAAAATTTGTAATAGATTCGGAATGACCCAAAAAGAAATAGCCGTTTGTTTTAAGTTTGGTGGCGAGCCTGTTAATCACTCTTTCCTGGGTGTCTCTGTCGAAATAGATCAGAACATTTCTGCAAAAAATAATATCGAAATTGTCTGGGACATTATAAAAACTATCCATAAAATTTAACCGCTGAAAAGTAACTTTTCGACGCAGATCGGGGATTATCCTAATAGTTGGACTATTCCGGTCTTTGCTTCGAAGCAGGTAACGTTTTTTTAAATTAAGCGGTAGCGTTTCTATTCTTTCTTCTTTATATATGCCTTCAACAGCCGATTTCAACATACGGGTTGAAATGTCGGTAGCAAGTATACTATACTCAAAAGAATTAGCCGGGTTTTGAATAAAGAATTCATTTAACGACATGGCAATGGTATAAGGTTCCTCACCGCTCGAACAGCCGGCGCTCCATATCTTTAAATATCGGTTTCGATTATTAAAAAGTAATTCAGGAAGAACAGTGGAGTGCAGATATTCAAAATGAACAGGTTCCCGAAAGAAATCTGTTTTGTTGGTACTTACCATGTCCATCATTTGAATTATCTCAGTTTGTTGGCCTTCCTTACTAAAAACATATTCTACGTATTGCTTATAATTTGTCATGTTTAATTCCCGTAATCGTTTATGCAACCTACTCTGAAGCATTGTTTTTTTGATTTCGGGCATTTTGATACCATATTCTTTGTAAATAAAAGAACTCAGCCGTCTAAAATCCTCCATGGTCATGACAGCTTTGTATATGTCGTTAAGATTAGCTTCTTGCTTATCCATAAAATCCAGGCGAATTTTAGTTAGTTTTCGTAACCCTTAAAAAAAATTTCCCGATTGATTTTGTCCTTCCTGCCAAGGAATGAATGTTACTTTTCAGAAAGGACAAAACCCCGGGAATTACTATTGGTTAATTTTATTCTTTTTCTTCTTCAACTTCTAATTCGGTTGAAGAATCTCTTAAAAGTGACAATTCACTGGTTGAAAAAATCAGATCCATGTTAAGCAGCATGATAAATTCAGAATTAATTTTGGCCATTCCCTCGATAAATTCGCTTTTGTACTTACTCCCAATGGTAGGAGGGGGCAAAATTTGCGCTTCATCAATTTCAATGACTTCCTGTACCGAATCGACCAATGCTCCAACATGAACGGGATCGCCATTTATGTCGATATCCAGAACCAAAATACAGGTATTTGGAGTATAGACCGTTTCACCCATATCAAATTTAATTTTCGTATCAATAAGGGGAAGCACTGAGCCGCGTAAGTTAATAACTCCTTTCATGTAAGGTGGGGATTTCGGCACTTTGGTAATTCTGGTCATCTCCAATATGTTTAGTACCTTGCTTACATTTGCTCCAAATATTTCATCCCCCAGCTTGAAGGTTAAGTAGGAATTAATTTTTGTAGCACTAGTTTTCATTTAGATTCCTCCGTGATTAGTGATTTATATGCAAAATGTTTGATAGCTTTGTTGGTGTCCATTACTAATGCTATGGTTCCATCGCCCAAGATAGTAGTTCCGGAAATAATTTCCTGTTTTTTGTAGTGTTTGCCCAAAGGTTTTAAAACAGCCTGGTATTCGCCTATAACACTATCTACTGCTAAACCTATTCGTTTGTCCTCATAGCGTACAACTATTATCTGATCGTGAGTAGCGGTATCATCAATTGGTAATTCAAGTTCATGCCTGAGGTAGAAGAAAGGTATTTGCTCGCCATCCAATACTATAGTGTTGTTGAATGCTTTCATCAACTTGTAATGCTCAACTGCATATATTTTGTCGATCACAGTTAATGGCAGCACTACATGAATATCATCCAGTTTAATTAAAAGGCCATCGATAATGGATAGTGTTAACGGTAATTTTATGGTGAGTGTAGTACCGATATTGAGTTCGGATTCAACGTCCACTTCGCCACGGATATCGGAAATTTTTCGTTTAACAACGTCCATGCCTACTCCGCGACCTGATACATCTGTTATGTTGGTGGCAGTGGAGAAGCCTGGTATGAAGATCAGGTCGAGAATTTCTTTTTTAGTCAGCGTAGCTTCAGGAGAAATCAGGGCCTTTTGAATGGCTTTGATTCGAATGACGTTAGGATCAATACCTGCGCCATCATCAAATATCTGGATGATTACACTTGCTCCTGAATAGAATGCCTTCAGCAGAATTTTTCCCTGTGGCGGTTTCCCTTTGGCAACCCGGATACTGGGTTGTTCTATGCCATGGTCGAGACTATTCCGAAGGATGTGCATGAGCGGATCGGTGAGATTTTCGATAATTGTTTTATCAAGCTCAGTATCTGTACCTTCTGCCTCAAAAACAACATCTTTCTTAAGTTATTTGGATAAATCGCGTATTAACCGTTGAAACCGGGTTAACATATTTTCTATAGGAATGAGCACTATACTAAAAGCGTTATCCCTGAGTTGACGCGATAATTTTTGTACATTTTCGGCAATTGCCATTAATTCAGGCCGCCCATCAGTATCGGCATATAAACTTAACCTGGCCTGAGTAGTTACAAGCTCACTTACAAGGTTCATAAGTTGGTCGAGCTTATCTGAAGCCACGCGGATACTAGAAATTGTTTGATCTTTAGAAACCTGGGCTACTTTTTCTTCTTTTCCTTTCTTTTCTTGTTTTATTTCAGGGGCGGATAAGGTAGCAACAAAATCCTGTATCTGAGCAAATCCAATTTCCTGTTGTTTTTTCCTGATTTCCTCGAGCTGATCGATAAATAATGGATTGCCCAGGAGATTAA
This sequence comes from uncultured Bacteroidales bacterium, assembly GCA_964478555.1. Lineage (GTDB taxonomy): Bacteria > Bacteroidota > Bacteroidia > Bacteroidales > JAAUTT01 > JAAUTT01. The sequence goes on from CAYZNC010000069.1 coordinate 12,407, forward strand.
ATTCACTAATCAGGGTTACTCTTAGTTCGCATTCATCTTCAACGAATATAAATATGTCGGTAATAGAATTGATATCCGATTCTGTAGCAAGAAATAGTTCCCAGGTAGTATAACATTTGTTGGGATCAAATTCATCAAGTGTAGGTATTTTTTTGGTGATTGGAATGGCGATACATTCACCGAGTGAATATAGTTCATCGATGAGGAATAATGGATTGGTTCCATTATTCATAATGTCTTCATGGGGTTGAAAGAGTATATAATATGTTTTTTGGTTAGCGTTCGATTTGACTTCTTCGGCTTCTTTTACAAGGGTTATTGTTTTTGTATTGGAGCTATGAACAAGGTCGTCTATTTGTTTGATCAGAAGCTTATGTTGCTCCATCACAGATTCGGAAAGATCGGCGTCATCTTTCAGCAAAGACCCTAAATGGTCTACTGAAGCGAGTGTAAGATTTAACAATTCATTTGTTATTTCCATTTCCCCGTTTCGAACCAGATCATAGGCTGTTTCGAGGTTGTGTGTAAATTCACTGATCTTTTCAAAACCAAACATCGCACCACTTCCCTTGAGTGAATGCATCGCTCTGAAAACTCTCTCAATCAGAGGTTTATCAGTAGGATTTTGCTCCAGCTCCAGAAGTGCTTGTTCAATATCCTGAATGTGTTCTGAAGCTTCTTCAATGAATTTCTTTTTAAAATTATCCATCATCGTAGAACTTTGTTAATGGCTTCAATTAGCTTAGCCGGAACAAAAGGTTTGATAATCCAGCCGGTGGCTCCGGCATCTTTTGCTTCCATTTTCTTGGCAGCCTGTGATTCCGTAGTCAGAAATAGAATAGGGATGCGCTGATAGTCAGGCAACGTTCGAACTTCTTTAATCAATTCTATTCCATTCATGATTGGCATGTGAAGGTCCGTTATAACCAAATCTATTTTGGTGCCATCGAAGAACTTAAGTGCGTCTTTTCCGTCAACAGCTATTAACACATTGTACCCTTCGTGTTCGAGAGTGAAACTCACCACTTCTCTGATGCTTTCCGAATCGTCGACAATTAATATAGTTTTAGCCATAGGGTTATTTAAAATCAGTTTTTTAAAAATAATATTTATTTGTTTAATATAAAATCGGTTAACATAAATTTATGGATTAAAGCAATTCTTTAAATCCTGCTCTGCTGATTAATGTTTTTAATTCTTCATTCATTTTTAAAGAAAATGTTACTTCCTTGTTCAGCGTTTCACATGTTTTCTTAATAGCATAGAGCATTTGAATGCCTGTTAAATCCAAATGTACCAGACTTGCTTGAATATTAAGCTGATCAAGGTCGTCTTTTATATGTTTCAAAATGTCTTCCTGTATTTCTGAAGCATTTATAAAACTAAGCTCGTCATCTACATAAAGCGTAGCTTTTACAGGTTCGCCTTTTTTGACTTTAGGAATTTCCAGTGCTCTTTTTTTCATATGAATTTAATAAAATAATTCCAGGTTATCATCATCTTCATCGACACTTGTGCTGCTAAGCCGGTAAATATCCAAATCATTCTTGGATAAATGGTCGTGTATAATATGCTCACTTTCCATAGTATATCTCGATTTCAGATATTCCAGATGTTTTAATCTCGATTCCTCTGTAGATGAATCATCTATATTTGAATGTGTGAGTTTAAAATTAATTTCATTCAGCTTGGCAATTATTTCTTCGATTACCTTATCGAAGTAATCATAATACTTAATTTGTTCGATTGAGGTTTTAATATCTTGCGAAATTTTTTTGCTCAACGTTTGGTTATCGGCAATGATCTTGTATACATTTTCATTGCTTTCATAAAGGCTATCAATAAGTTGAGAGCATTGCGAAATAAAAAGTTTTAATTTGTTTTCAACAATTTCAACAGGATTGGATACACTATTATGATGAAGGGAATTGGTAAAAAATTCCTTTATTTTTTCGAATTGAGCCTGATACAGGTTGTTAATGGATTGTATTTCTGCAAGCGAAGCTCTGATCTGGCTGGTGGTGCTTTCAAATTCTTCTATTTCGGCTGAGGTCTGATTATCAAGAGATTTATTGATACTTCTGAAGATGGTTCTGAAAAAATCCGATAATTCATCATAATTGTCAAGCACAATCTGAAGTTGACCGTGTAATGTTCCCGTTTTTTCCTTAATAAAAGTGAGGGATTTTTGAAATCCTTCGGTAAAAAAATCAGCTTTTTCCAATTTCTCTCTGATTTCATCAAAGTGAGATGCGCTGGATGTGTTATTACCGATAAGTTGGTTACACAGGTCCGCAATTTCGTTCATGTCACTTCCAACTTCAATAAATTTCCCTGAGATGTTCTCAATGGCTTTTTGATATTCCTTATTTGCATGAATCAACTGTGCTGCTTGTAGCCCGGCAATATCACGTATCTGGATAAAGCATTTTATCCTGTTTTTAATATTGACTTCTTCATTATCAGACTCTTTAATTTGTCCTAATTGTTCTAAGATGTCCTTATGAGTATTTTGGATATGATCTATTTTTTGTCTTATAATATCCTGATATTGAAGATTAGTGATGATTTTTGCGATGCTGTCGGAGGTGTTTTTGGTGTTTTCAGATAGTTTCGGAATAAGTTGTATAGCTTCATTGTACTTTGAGTCAAGCAGGTCAGAAGCATCTATTACTTCGTTCAGTATATCATTAATATGCTGCAGATTGCGTGATTTTTGTTGAATTAATTGGTTGTTTACCGATTTCATAGATTCTTTAAGTTGTGTAGAATACTTATAGAACTCGATGAAGAAAGACTTGGTTTGCATTATTAATTCGTTGAAATCGTTTGTTTTTCGACCAATTTTACTGGTTGGTGAAGCAGCAATGGTAACATCGAGCCTTAAATTGGTTACCAACAGTTTCAGGGTCATTAAATCCTGTTTGAGGTTATTTGCTGTTACAAACATCATGTCCATCTCCTGGATCATATTTTCAGTGGAATGGATAATATCAGTAATAAATTTTTCATAACTGTTGTATAAATCATGCAGATTGGCTTGAAAATTTTTTAAATGCTGAAAGAAGCCAATGCGATTTTCTTCCTTTGTAACAAGATTAAATAGTTCAGATGCGTTGTTCGAGATCTTCTTGGAATCGGAAAAGTATTTTTTAAAATACGCATTTAATGTAAGAAAATCCTCTGATGAACATGAATGAAGAGAACGTATTTTTTCATCAATTTCTCCGAAAATAGCATTAATTTCCTGGATTGAATAAGCATTTAACAAAACCGAAATCTGACTCTTATCACTATTGATATTTTCATCCATTACAAAAAGCTCTAGTATCTATATCTAAGATAGGAAATTTTAAACTGAGTCACAAATAATCTTATCATAAAATCACTCAGGCTATCGTTTCTTTTTTCTTTAAAATGATATCGATTCGTTCAATAAAATCCTGAATATCAATAGGTTTATTTATGAAATCTAAGGCGCCCAGTTCGATTGATCTTTTTTTATTTTCCGGGTCGGCTACGGCGGAAACTATGATTACAGGAATATCCTTGGTACTATCATTACTTTTTATTTCTTTCAGAAAATCGTAGCCGCTCACACGAGGCATTAAAAGGTCAAGTAGAATCAGGTTTACAGTTTCCTTTTTTATAATTTGGTAGGCTTCCTTCACCGATTGTGCGGTTTCAATCAGATATCCCTGTCCGTTAAGTATTGCTTCTAGCAGTACAATGTTAGTCGAGGAATCATCAACAACTAAGATTCTGGAAGTATGATTCTTTTTCATATGATAAGATAAAATTCTTTCTACTAAATAAAAATAATAACATTTTGTCAAAAAGTTACATAAATATACGTAAATATTACTACTATATTCATTAAACAGGTGTTTTTTTAAATGAGATTAGTTACCCCGGGAAGATGATATAGATCATCACGGCAGTTATATAAAAAAAACGATAGTAAAGTAAACAATTTTTTGTATATTTATAAATCAAAGTAATATTACTAGCATGAGTTTCTATACGCAAGACCAATCAATAGACACTAATGATTTCTATTTACCATTCATGAATTTGCTTACAGCAGAGCAGGTTGAGGTTATTTCCAAGAACAGTAATGTTGTGCGTTATAAAAATAAGGATGTGATTTTTCTGCAGAATACGAGGACTTCGCATATTATGTTCATCAAATCAGGACTGGTTAAGGTTTACAAGGAAGGACGCAATGGCAAAGTTTTAATTTTACGAATAGAGATTCCCAACAATTTTTTAGGTCTCATGTCGGTTTTTGGACACGATATTCACCAATTTTCAGCTGCAGCCATTGATAATACTGAAATATATTTTACTGATATAACAGTGTTCAGGAATTTAATTAAGGAGAATGGGGTCTTTACCATGAAACTTATGAATGTTCTTAGCATTGAAGGGTTGTTCTTGTTCGACAGGCTGATGAGTCAATCGCATAAACAATTACCAGGCCGTATTGCTGATGTTTTACTTTATTTTGCCGAAAAAATATACCGCTCCCCTGCGTTTACATTTCCTCTGACACGCCGCGAGTTAGCAGAACTCGCCGGAACAACCAAAGAAAGTTTTATCAGAACGCTTACCGAATTCAAAAATGATAAAATCATTGATCTGGATGGATCCATCGTTGAAATTAAAAGCATGAAGATTATCAAAACATTGAGTGAGTTAGGTTAAATTATTTTTGATAGTTTTTCATACATTTGTTGTAAGAATTGTTGTTTTGGTATTCTTAAAACTATAACAATGTCGGAACATCTCACCATATTGACTAGTACTTCATTTAATAAAGCTCAATTTATTGCCACCCGCCTTGAGTCGGAAGGTATTGAGTGTTATTTGAGAAATCCCCATTCCGGGCAATTAACACAAGGAGAATCGGTTAAAATTTTTGTTAAAGAAAATGAATTAGACAAAGCTTTTTTGACGCTGAAAGAATTTCATTTAGAAATTAATAATGTCTCAGAACCTGTAATTGCAGAAATATCATTTGCTGTTCTTTTTGTTATTCCGGTTGATTTTAGTAATGCCTCGCTGAACGCCTGTTACTATGCCCTTGAACTGGCTAACAAATTTAAAGCCCGGATTATGCTTATTCATACCTATAGCTTTCCTCCGGTTGAATCGTTTGACAATACGGATTTGTATCAGGAAATAATTAACACAGAGCTAACGCAAGTTAAGGAAGAAGCTGAAAAAAAGCTTTCCGAATTCTTGCAAAAGCTTAACAAGTATAAAAAATCAAGGGTTTTGGTTGACATTCCTATTTCATCGCGCTTAATTCAGGGCTTTCCGGATGAGATTACATTATATACTGTTGAATCGGAGAAAGCAAATCTGATTATTATGGGTGTTGCCGGTAAGGATGTTAGAACCTTTGAACCAATGGGGAAGATAGCATCTAAAATTGTAGAGAGAAATAAAATACCTGTGGTTATTATCCCTGAAGATACCGCATTTAATGGAATCGATAAAATAAAAAATGTACTTTATACAACTGCATTCGATGAATCTGATTTTTCAGCCATCCAAAAGTTAATTTCATTTGTGACCAGGCTCGATGTTACCATATTTTGCTTACATATAGGTGATAAGGAAACAACTCCATGGGATAAAGTTAAAATGGATGGATTGCATGAATACTTTTATAAAGTTTATGGAAAAACCAATGTCGAATGTGACTTAATCGTTTCTGATGATATACTCAATGCATTGGATGAGTTTATTTCCCAAAAACATATCGACCTTATTTCAATTACTACCCGTAAACGAAAATTAATTTCGAAGCTTATCAACCCAAACATTACCTTAAAGATACTATATCATACCAGAATACCTTTATTAATATTACCAGGGTAAACTTTCGTTTTTTTTGAGCTTAGCATATTTCAAAAGATACTGTTTTTCTTCTATTTTTATGATTTAATTTCTGCTCATGTATTATGATGCAAGTGCCTTAATTTAGTTTTTTATGTTTAGAATTTTAGCATATTTCTTTTTGGGCATATCAGTGTTTTTTACATTCTCCTGTGGGCATGAGGAAAAAAAATTCAGCTTTGATATTCCCTTAACTAACGGTTGGGAATTTCGAATTTCGGGACAAAAAAATTGGCTTCCTGCCAATATCCCCGGCGATATTATTGCTGATCTTCTGCGAAATAAAATAATTCAAAATCCTTTTTTAAGCGTTGATGCAGCTAAATTAGCATTGATTGCAAAAAATAATTTTGAATATCGTACCATATTTGATATTGACCAGGAAGTTTTAGCCCAGGACTCCATACAAATTTGTTTTCAGGGACTGGAAACTTATGCCGATATTTATCTCAATGATTCCCTTATTCTTAAAGCTGGTCACACTATACTTTCTCCGGTAATAAACTGTAAATCAATTTTAAAAGAATCAGATAACACGCTCAGAGTTTATTTTCATACCTCTTTAAATAAACATAAGCAATCAAAAACCAACTGTGATCCTCCAAAATATTATGCCCTCAATTCTTCTCATACAAAAATGTCTCTCCCTTACGAATTACCCTTAAGTGCGAGTGGTATATATCATACGGTAATTATACAGGCATGGTCCGTTGCCCGTATAAACGGCTTGTATTTACACCCCATCCGGATTACCAAAAAAAATGCGGATTATAACGCCGAATTTTCAATAATGTCTACCTCCAACCAGAAGGTTACGGTTGAATTTTTAATTAATCATAAGCTTAATCAATTACCCAGGTCAATTACGCTTAATAAGGGAAATAATCTACAACATGTTACATTTTCTATAAAAGAGCCGAAACTATGGTGGACTAAAGGGTTAGGTGACCAAAATCTTTACGACGCTTCAGTTGTTATTAAAAAAGGTCAACAAATTATAAATCAGGAGCATACGCAATTTGGTGTTCGCACTATCAAATTGGTACCAACAGAAGGAAGTAATACCCTCAGTTTTCAACTTAACGACATACCATTATTTATTGAAGGCACCCATTATTTTCCATGTAATAGTTATGCTGAACAAAGTCCATCCGAAAGTAGCATGGAAATAATCGGACATGCAGTTGCTTCCAACGTTAATATGATAAGGATACATGACGGAAACGCATGTGAGGACGAGCTGTTTTATCGTTTATGCGATGAACAGGGTATTTTAGTTTGGCACGACCTGAGTTTACCAGGGGCCTTGTCTTTAAAAGATACTTCACGTTTTCAAAATATCAGACGAAAAACCATTGAAACCGTTAAAAGATTGCGGAATCATCCGAGTATTGTACTTTGGGGCGCTAATATTGAACAGGCTGATACAGATCAGATTAAAAATTTTGTAAAAAGTGTTTCAGTTAAATCATTAAATAATGTTCAGAAATTTTACTGTCAATTGTTGCCAGAAACCATGAAAGCATATGATAAACAGGCTGTTTTTTGTTTATCATCTACAGCAAATGTGGGCTTTCATTTGAAACAAAAACTGACACTTTTTACGGATAACGGTCAACAAGGTCCTTATTCCTTTAACGACTTTGGCGTGGAGTCATTACCATCGATAAGTACTATTAAGATGTTTGTTCCTTCCAGGGATATGCAGATTCCCAATTCATTGTCAAAAGTTTCGACTTTGCAAGATGAAGCATTAAATCTCATTTTTAATAACATATGTACTGTTTATCGCAAACCAAAAGATTATGAATCCTTTGTTTATTTAAGCCAGATAGCACAGGCTGATGCATTGAAAACAGTGATTGAAGATAGCAGACGCCATATACAAGATTGTTCGGGGCTGTTTTACAGGCAATTAAATGATTTCCGCCCTTCAATATCCTGTTCAACAGTTGACTACTATGGCAGATACAAACCAGCTCATTATGCCGTGTGCGATGCATCAACCAGTGTTCTTGTTATTCCTGTAAGGGAGAATGGCTTGGTTAATGTTTATGCTGTTAGTGATTTTTTGAAAGAAATGGATGCAACCTTGCTTGCAAAACTTATTGATTTTAAAGGAAAGTCACTGTATGTTAAGCAAATTCCGGTAGTATTGAATCCCAATAATGTTACGCTATTACTTTCCGTTAAAGAATCGGAAATTTTAAAAAATACCAACAAAGCAGAATGTTGCCTTATCATTCAGTTAAATCAACCTTCTAAGTCATTATCCAATAATATTCTGTATTTTACCGACCCCAGGGATCTTATTCTACCCAAAACAAAGATTCACTTTGATGTTAGTAAAACAACCAAAGGAGTTTTGCTTAATCTTAAATCGGATTTGTTAGCGAAAAACGTTTGGATAGAGACCACTTTAAAGGATAGTTATTGCTCGGACAATAATTTTGATCTATTACCGGATAAAAAGATGAAGATTGATATACGCTATGCGGGATCCAAGGACGAATTCCTAAAAGATTTGAAAATTTATACGTTAGCAGACAGTTATTGAAAGAACATTCTGGAAATAAAAATGTTTAATAGGTAAATCGATCATTATTAATTAGAAAGCCTATGAACCGAGCATGTTTAACAAACACAAACTTGCATGAAAATAATCACATGCGAGCTGCATCCGACCTTTTTAAAACAAATTATTTTCGGATGAAACGTTCAATTTTTATTTCCTTATTGATTTTTATTTCGTGTTTTTGTTCAGCCCAAACTCAAAAGGGCAAAATTTTGATTGAAGCTGGGTCTAATTTCGTTAGTTCCTTGGCAGCAAATAGTTACGATAGTGGAAATGGGCAACTTCAAAAAAGTAATAACGCGCAATTTACCATTCAATTAGGCATGGGGTATTTTATATTTGACAATTTTGTTTTCGGGGTGGAACCCGTGTTTACCTACTACAGAAATAAAGATAAAAGTACGAATGATATCTTAACAAGTACCAATCTTGCTGTTGGTCCGATGGTACGTTATTATTTCGGTACTTCAATTGTGAAACCTTTGGTTCAGGCCAGCCTAGGATGGACTACAGGCGATTCTAAGTTTACATCCACTGCGCTTAATTCCGATACTAAATCAAATGGGTTAAAGTACAGTGGTGGGTTGGGAGTTGGCTTTTTTCTCAGTCAGTCTGTTGCCCTCGACGGCATTCTGGGTTATTCGTATACTTCAACCAAAAGCACCGATAATAATAGCAACAAAACCACACAAAAATCAGGTAGTTTTGATTTTACTATTGGATTTACTATCTGTTTATGAGAAGTTTATAATAAATTTAACCAAATTCACACTTCAACGGTTTTGTCAATCGGCCTCACCAATGAACTCTCTATATTAGCCTCACTAACGGTCCCTCACTCTATTTTGGCCTCACCCCCGGCCCCTCTCCTGAAGAGGCTGTGTAAAAATGAATAAAAAAAGT
>CAYZNC010000070.1:0-16638 GCA_964478555.1 uncultured Bacteroidales bacterium
TGGTCAAAAGATGGTTGGCTGGCAGCGCTGGGAGCTGTTGATTTTGCCGGAGGAATCGTGGTACACGTAATTGCTGGTATTTCAGCATTATTAATGGCAATTTTATTGGGGCCCAGAAGATATTATGACAATCATCCTACACCACCAAACAATATTCCTTACGTAGCAATTGGTACTGGGTTACTTTGGTTTGGTTGGTTTGGTTTTAATGCAGGAAGTGGTCTTGCTGCCGACGGAATTGCAGGAAACGCTTTTCTCGTTACACACGTAGCTGCTGCAACCGCCGCTTTAACTTGGGCATTACTCGATTGGAGCATAAATAAAAAAACTACCACAGTTGGTATATGTACGGGAGCCGTTGCTGGTTTAGCGGCCATAACACCGGCCGCCGGTTATGTGGATTTGAGAGGAGCTCTTGTCATAGCCATTTTAAGTGCCGCAATTGGTTACTTTATGGTTGGTACAGTTAAAATTAAGCTTAAATATGACGATTCATTGGATGTATTTGGTGTGCATGGAATAGGAGGAATTATAGGTTCAGTATTAGTTGGCGTACTGGCCACTGCTGGAGTTAATCCTTCTTATGCCGGAGGTGCTCATCACCTATTGATACAATTTTTAGCGGTTGGAGTTTGCATAATATATTCCGGCGGGCTTACCTACGTATTATTTAAAATTGTAGATAAATTTGTAGGAATAAGGGTATCTGATGAAGATGAATCAGTTGGCCTCGATCTTTCTCAACACGAAGAAATTGCTTATACCGAAGCTGAATAATAAAAGCACACTTGCTAAAAGAAAAAAAACGGGAATTTTACAAAATTTCCGTTTTTTTTTGACCCCCATCCGCAACAACCCTATTTTTCAATAAATAGTATTTTTTCTTTTTTATGTCCCTTTTCAAATAGGCCTTGAAGAAATAAAAGTTTACAAAATTGAAATAAGGGGGGTAAATTAAAAATGATATAATGCTCATTATCAGGTGGTCGAAACTATGCGAATTGATGATAGTTCAGGAAAAATGTATATTTTTACTGTTGATACGAAAAAAATAATAAAAACTAATCATATGAAAAAAGTAGAAGCTATTATTCGTAAATCGAAGTTTGAAGAAGTTAGAAAAGCACTGCATGATGCTGATATTGATTTTTTTACTTACTGGGATGTAACTGGTGTTGGCAAAGAAAAAGAAGGCCATATTTTTCGTGGTGCTGTTTATGATGCAAACCGTATTCAACGTAGAATGCTATCCATAGTTGTCCGCGATCATAACCTCGAAAGAACGGTGAATGCTATAATCCAATCAGCCTGGACCGGAATCATCGGAGATGGTAAAATTTTTGTTTCTGATGTTGAACAGGTCATAAGAATCCGTACTAAAGAGGTTGGTCCTGAAGCATTGTTTCTGAAAGAGGACGAAAAAGCTTTGCAGATGACTTAATTAAAATATATTGTTTTTAATGAATCAAATGGGTGAGTGTTTAATTCACCCTTTTTTGATTTTACAGATGATGGGAGTTCAGTATAACCAGTTCGTTAACATTGGGTTGAACTATCATCATAAATTAGCTGACAGGAGCACAAGCCCTGTCAGGGCAGGGCTGTTAAGAAAATTTAAGCCCTGCCCGTCAGGGTAACCCTACCCTTTATTTATTGCTAACTCTGTCAGTTTAAATTTATTCCCTTTCTCGTAAAAATTGGAAGAATTTTTTTGTATAAATTCCACACCCTACAAGCGTTTTATTCCGAAAAACTGCTTCATTAAATTCAATCTTGCTTTCGTCACACCAAAGCCAATCGTATTGAAAACAGACATATTCATATTTATTCATATTTTCCAGTTGAATCATCAGTAACTCATCATAGGGGGCTTTTTTATCTATATACTTTAAGGGATTCCACACACGATAACCCAATACGGTCAGATATAAATCATATAAACCAAATTTAAATACCACATAAGGATACCATAGACCTGTGATTTTACCAGATAAATAAACGGTCTTTCTACCAAAGGCTCTTTTAAGGGATTCTAAACTATCACTGGTGTTTTGAAATGATAAGTTTTGTTTGCTGCAGGTAAGATAATATGCCGGCTTCATTAGTTTAAGTTTTAATAGGTTATTACTGAATTCCATTATCTGCGGATATAGGTTATCATATTTTTAGTTATTTTTACCACAATTTGTATTACAAAAATAAATCAATTGGTTTATAAAAACAACTGATCTATTAATTTTTTAGATTAAATTTTTATCTGATGGGTATAGGAAAGAGAATCAAAGAATTAATTCACGATTTACGATTGAGTCAAATCGAGTTTGCGCAAAAACTTGGTAAGTTCCCCCAGTACATCAGCGATGTTGTAAATGAGAAAAAAAATCCGGGAGTTGATTTCATTAATCAAATAGTAGATACCTTTCCCCAGGTAAATCCGGAATGGCTTCTCAGTGATAAAGGACCTAAATTCAGGACTTTAACAGACGACCTGCAGGATCCGGCGGTACCTTATAGGAATGGTACTACTTTAAAACTTCAGGATGATATTATCAAAGGTTTGGAAACCAATATTTTTTACCTCAGGAATAAAGTAAACCTGTTGGAAGAAGAGAAAAAACAACTTCAAATAGAACTTGAGCGTTGTAAAAAGTTATTGGACAAATAGTCTTCATTTTAAGTGGTATTTTGTTTTACCGTTCGGAGAACGGTACTTAGTGCGGCGAAGTCAGGAGACATTCGCCGAGCGCTTTAGGGTAACGCTTCGGTAGCGGCATCAGTCCTTCTTTTGTCACACAACTACTGTCGTTACGATCAGCAGGATGGATTAACGTTTGCAAATCACGCTTTTAAACCCTCAAGGTTTCGAAAAACCTGAGGGTTTGGGCCAACAGCTTCATGTTAAATTTCCATTGGATTATTTCTCATTTTCTCGCTCCTAAGTACTCCGTACTTTTTTATTTGTTTTAAAAATCCCTGCCTTTTTCTTACTTTTGTGACGAAAATTTAATTCTTCAATTCAAATGATCGTATTTTTCGAGGGCAATCACAAAGAAATATATGCAGTTAAAGTTAATCACCCCCTAACCGGGGAGGATGCAAATAAGTTAAAATGGCTTTTTAATAATGGTACCCTGATAAAAAAGGATACTGTTGAAGGCTTTTTTATAGGACCACGCGTTGAAATGATTACTCCATGGAGTACAAATGCAGTTGAAATTACCCAAAATATGGGTATTGCAGGCGTAGAACGCATTGAAGAGTTTAAATCTGCAGCGTCAAAGAATACACCTTATGACAAAATGCTGCATGCTTTTTATGAAAATCTTACGCAGGAAGTTTTTACCATTCATAAGAAACCGGATCCCATCCGGTTAATCGATGATATTGAAAAGTATAATCAACAAGAAGGATTGGCACTCAACGTTGACGAAGTTGCTTACCTTAATTCTCTTAGTCATAAACTGAAAAGAAAATTAACCGATTCGGAAATTTTTGGCTTCTCGCAAGTTAATTCCGAACATTGCAGACATAAAATTTTTAATGGTACTTTTATTATTGACGGAAACGAGAAGCCATTAAGCCTTTTCCAACTCATTAAACATACCACAAAAACACATCCTAATCTTGTTGTTTCAGCATATAGCGATAATTGTGCTTTTGTGCAGGGTCCGGTTGTCGGTTTGTTTGCACCGAAAACACAGGATAAACCTGATTTTTTCGAAATCAGCGAGGTTGAAACTGTCATTTCGTTAAAAGCTGAGACACATAATTTTCCAACAACCGTTGAACCGTTTAATGGCGCAGCAACCGGTACCGGTGGCGAAATTCGCGACCGCATCGGCGGTGGAAAAGGTGCCTTCCCTCTGGCGGGCACTGCAGTCTACATGACCTCTTATCCTCGCATCGACGGCGGTAAACCATGGGAAAAAAAGATTGAAGCCCGTAAATGGTTGTACCAAACACCCGAAGAGATATTGATTAAAGCTTCGAACGGAGCAAGTGATTTCGGGAATAAATTTGGTCAGCCGCTTATTTGTGGTAGTGTAATGACCTTTGAACATGTTGAAGGCACCAGAAAGTACGGTTTCGATAAAGTGATCATGCTTGCCGGAGGTATAGGTTTTGGGGTAAAAAAAGATGTACAAAAATCATTGCCCGTCAAAGGTGATAAAGTAGTGTTGCTTGGTGGAGATAATTACCGCATTGGTATGGGTGGTGGTGCCGTATCATCAGTGAATACAGGTGAATTCGCCAACGCTATCGAATTAAATGCAGTACAACGCTCGAACCCTGAAATGCAGAAAAGAGCAAGTAACGCAATTCGTGCGTTGTGCGAATCCTCAGAAAATCCGATAGTGTCAATTCACGACCATGGAGCTGGAGGCCATCTTAACTGTCTTTCCGAATTAGTTGAAGCTACCGGCGGTATTATTCACATGGATCAATTACCAATCGGAGATCCAACCCTGTCGTCGAAAGAAATAGTTGGTAACGAATCGCAGGAGCGTATGGGACTTGTTATCAAGGAAAAAGATATAGCGCTTCTAAGACGCATCGCCGATCGTGAACGTGCACCTATGTATGTGATAGGAGAAGCAACCGGCGATCATCAGTTCACTTTTGTGGATAGTAAAAATGGCGAAAAACCGATCGATCTTAAATTGGAGGATATGTTTGGCAATCCTCCCAAAACCATTATGCGCGATGAAACCCTGGAAACAAAATTTGCCGAAATAACCTACCAAAAAGAAAATCTTTCACAATATGTTGAAAATTTACTTCAACTGGAAGGAGTTGCATGCAAAGATTGGCTTACCAACAAGGTCGATCGCTCTGTAACTGGTCGTATTGCTTTGCAACAAACTGCCGGCGAAATTCAGTTGCCGCTGAATAACCTTGCTGTGGTGGCACTCGATTACCAGGGACCAAGTGGTATTGCCACTGCCATAGGGCATGCTCCGGCAGCTGCCTTAATCGACCCGGCAGCAGGTTCTATTTTAGCTATTGCAGAGTCGCTCACAAACATTATTTGGGCTCCTTTACGCAATAGTATTAAAGGCATTTCACTCAGTGCTAACTGGATGTGGCCCTGCAAAAATCCCGGCGAAGATGCTCGTTTATATCGCGCTGTTAAAGCGGCCAGTGATTTTGCGGTTTCATTGGGAATCAATATTCCTACCGGAAAAGATTCTCTTTCGATGACTCAAAAATATTCCGGAGGAGACACTGTTTATGCACCAGGAACTGTGATTATTTCATCTGCCTGTGAGGTTACGGATATTAAAAATACTGTTACGCCCGTTCTGCAGGATGTTGCAAACTCCTCGCTGATTTATATTGACTTTTCGAAGTCTCCATACTATCTGGGAGGAAGCAGTTTTGCACAAACCATTAATTTACTGGGCAATAATACTCCTACAGTCACTGATCCTGATTATTTTGTCACCGCCTTTAACGCAATTCAGCAACTGATTGAAGGAGGAAAAATTCTGGCTGGTCATGATATTTCTGCGGGGGGGATGATTACAACCTTGCTGGAAATGACTTTTGCCAATAATCACCTGGGATTAAACATTGATTTGACGGATATAGACGAATCAGATATCATTAAATTATTATTCAGCGAAAATCCGGGTATCGTAATTCAGGTTCAGGATACGATTGGAGTACAGGCTTTTCTCGACCAATGCAAAATACAGGCTTTTTGGATTGGAGATATTATCCGGGAACGAAAGCTAAATCTCAAAAAGAAAACCGAACAATGGGAGTTCGATATCAACAAACTTCGCGATACCTGGTTTAAAACTTCTTATTTACTCGACCGTAAACAGTGCGGCGAAAAAATGGCATTGGAACGCTTTACCAACTACAAAAATCAACCTTTGCAATATTCGTTCAAACCCGGTTTTAAAGGAACATTCGAATCATTTGGAATTGATCCTAAACGTAAAAATAAAAGTGGAATAAGCACTGCTATTATCAGAGAAAAAGGTGTAAATGGCGACCGCGAAATGGCATATTCCATGTACCTGGCTGGTTTGGATGTAAAAGATGTGCATATGACGGATCTTATTTCGGGCCGTGAAACGCTTGAAGATATTCAGATGATTGTGTTCGTTGGTGGGTTTTCTAATTCTGATGTGCTTGGCTCGGCAAAGGGTTGGGCAGGTGCTTTTCTCTATAATCCCAAGGCAAAGGCATCGCTCGATAATTTTTTCAAACGTAAGGATACATTGAGTTTGGGTGTTTGTAATGGTTGTCAGGTTATGATCGAATTGGGTTTAGTGACCCCACAGCATGAGAAGAAGCCAAAAATGCAGATTAATGATTCACATAAATTTGAATCGGGTTTTCTAAATGTAAATATTCCCGATAACAACTCTGTAATGCTAGGAAGCCTTGCCGGAACTCGTTTGGGCATATGGGTTGCTCATGGCGAAGGTAAATTTGATTTTCCATACGATGAAAAACAATACCATGTGGCTATGAAATTCAGTTACGATAGTTATCCCGCTAATCCAAATAGTTCTCCGTATGCTGTAGCTGGTATTTGCTCTGAAGATGGCCGGCATCTGGTAGTGATGCCACATATCGAAAGAGCCATTTTTCCCTGGAATTGGGCATATTACCCCGCCAATCGAAAAACGGACCAGATCACCCCATGGATTGAAGCATTTGTTAATGCCAGGGAATGGATGAAGAAAAATCGTTAATCATTAACAGCTTTGATTTTATTGAAGATTTTACTGTTGGCATATTTTCCATGCTTTAGTATTTTGAATTTTTTCCGGTCTTCGGCAGGTAATGATTTAATCTTCTTACAATCGAAGGAGCAGCAACCATTATATTTTTCCCTGCATGCATCGCATTGTATAAATAACAAATGACAATCGTTATTTGCACAATTGGTATGGGTATCACAAGGATGCCCGCATTGATGACAAGACGATATAATTTGTCCGTTGATAGTTTCTCCCAATCTTTCATCAAAGACAAAATTTTTTCCTATAAATTTGGAGGGCAAATGACTTTCTTTTATTTGCCTTGCATATTCGATAATTCCACCGGAGAGCTGAAATACATTTTTAAATCCATGTTGAATGAAATATGCACTGGCTTTCTCACAACGAATTCCTCCCGTGCAGTATAATAATAGTTTTTTATTTTTCTGATGTTGAAATTCAGCAGCTACAATTTGAACGGCTTCTTTAAAAGTATTAGCCTCCGGACACCACGCCTTAACAAATTTTCCTACTTCGCTTTCGTAATGGTTTCGCATATCTACTACAATAGTATCAGGATCATTCAATTTTTGATGAAACTCTGTAGGAGTAAGGTGTGTCCCTCCTTTTGACAGATCATAGGAACCTTCGTCGAGACCATCAGCTACAATTTTCTGACGCACTTTTATGGTTAGTTTATAAAATGATTTACCATTATCTTCAACGGCATATTTAACAAGTACGCCTTTCAATTCATGATGTTTTGAAAGTGATTGCAGGAACTTGTTGAGATAATGTTCAGGAACACTCATTTGTGCATTTATTCCTTCCATAGCAATGTAAATCCTTCCAAAACAATTCATCAGATTCCACTCCCGATATAACTTATCCCTTAATTCCACAGGATCGCTTATATTAACATATTTGTAAAAAGTAAGCGTACGTCTTAAAAATTGTTCATGCTCAAGGTTTTCTTTGAGAATTTCCCGATTGATCCGGTTAATAAGTAACATAAATGTTTGATATTAATTTTTTGTGAGATTAAGCATAACACACATCGTAGGTTTTTGTTTATTATGTCTGTGGCTATTCATAAAAAAAGCCATCGGACATTGCTATCCGATGGCTTTAACGGGGCAGAGAGCCCTTGTTTCATTTTATTATTGCATTTTATTTTTATCTAAAAGGTTTCCTGAATTGTCGAACCATTGAGTTAGACCATAAAGATTTCCTTTTTGTCCACGAATAGGAATAGTTTTTAATCTTTTGGTTTCCAAAACTAAATCAGAAAGACTTCCAGCAATAATACTGCGGGTTTTGCTATAATCAGTTGTGGGTATGCTCTGGCTTTTCATAACTTCATCAACAATAGCTCTTGATGAAAGAAGTTTGCCCTGACCCTCTAACAACTCAATAATTGTTGTTGTCCAACGTGATTTTTTGCTGTTTTCAGATTTTTTTCTTCCACGTTTGCCCTTTTCTGCAACAGGTTTTACAGTTTTAGCAGTCTTCGCTGTTTTAATAGCTTTAGTGGGTTTTACAGCTTTAGCGGTCTTTGTAGCTTTCGCTGTCTTTACTGTTTTTGCCGCTTTCGCTGGTTTCGAAGTTTTAGCAGTTTTTACCGCTTTGCTTACTTTCGCAGTCTTTGCTGTTTTGCTGGTTTTTGCAGTTTTACCAGTTTTTGCCTTTGCCGTTTTCTCAGCTTTTACAGCTTTTGTTTTAACTTTTGCAGTCTTGGCTGTTGCTTTTGATGTCTTAGCAACCTTAGCTGGCTTTGTAGCTTTAGTAGCTTTAGTAGCTTTAGCAGCCTTTAAAGGTTTAACAGCATTTGGTTTTCTGCCTCTTTTTTTAATAATTTTTGCTTCGGTTTTTGCGTCTGCTTTAGCTGCTGTTTTGATTTTTGCAGGTCTGCCCCGCTTTCCTTTCGTTTTCTGTTCGGTGTTGTTATCCTTCTTTTCAGTGTTGGCAGACACTACAGCATTTTTCTTATTATATTTTCTCTTACCTGTAACTGCAGTTTTTGCTGCAATTTTGTCAACTTTTTTTTCTTCTGCAATAGTTTCTGCTTTTCCCTGAAGTTTTTTCAAGATAGAAGAAATTTCATGAGCCCGCTTCTGAAGACGCTCTAATTCTTGAGAATACACTTCTTTGATGTGATTAATCTCGTTGTCTGTTAATGGTATCGTTTTCATTCAAATTTATTTATTAATAATCGCATCAAAATTAATAGATTAAATTCATTTTCAAAAAAAAAATAATACTTATCATTAATTTACAAGAATTATTTCTGAAATTTTAAATTTTATTATTACGTAACAACTTAATCTATAATATGTTATTAATTTAACGAAAGACCATTATTGTTTCTCTAAATAATTTTATTTATTAAATAGGTAATCACTGTAGAATTTATGTTGATGTTTTTTTTTAGAACAATTTAATTATCAGATGCTGCAGAATGTGGGGTTTTCAGTCACTTAACGCTTCAACGAATTATTCTTTTGAATTATTTTGTTTTTTGTATTTTTTTAACCAATTTAAATTTAGAGGGCGACAGATTAGAAAAATATTTTATTTCAGGTTAACCGGATATTTTAATTTTAACCATGTCGCCTATCTGATTATTTAATCAAATTCACCCCACCATAAGCACTTTTAATAGTAACCTTGGCATTACTTTTTTGTTTACCTACCATCCCTGTAACAGTGGTCTCAGTATTACGTTTAATGATGCTTATACGATCATTTTGGGGATAATTGATTCCTGCATATTTTACATTTGCACTTAATTCGTAAGATGCTGCAGGATCTATGCCCAGGCTGATTTTTCCGTAAGAATTATTGACGTTAATACTTTCGAATGATGGGAGGACTAAATCAACTTGTAAGTTACTGTATTTTGTATCAACATCAATTTTATTTGAAATCTGTTCAATTTTGTAGTCGCTGTATTTACCGGTAATTACAAAATTATTCAGGTCTTTGACAACATAGGTGTCATAAGCTGATTCTCCTGCAATAATGTTTGCTTTTGCAATATTGACTTTGGAATATTTACTCATTACAACCATTGTGCGGCAGGATTGAAAAAAAGCTTTGGAATAACTTAAATTTAAATTTATCCAGTTGCATTGTTCGATATTGGCTTTACCGTATGCCAAAGAAATATTATTATAAGGTTTTTGATCGCCCCGGCTTAATTTATTAATATTTAAATCGCCGTATTTCAGGTCTACATCGATTAACCCCTCTAGTTCATTAACAAAAATATTACCATATCTGTTGGACAGTTTCAGGGTTATTTTTTTTGGAATACTGATCTGGTAATCTATATGAAAATCCTTATTACCGTTACTGTCCGACCATCCCCGTGATGTTCCGAATTTATCGTTGATTTGAGTTACTGCTTTGATCACATTTCCCTGGTCGCTAAATTCGACGTTAATCATGTCAAGTAATTGTTCTGCTTTTTCTTTATTATTATGATTTACCGTAATTTTAACATTGATTTGGATCGTTGGTTTATCCCAGTCGACAATGTTGATTTTCCCGAATTTATTATTAATCTCAAGGGAAGTATTATTGTCTGCATTGAATTCCTTTTGGATATTCTTGGTAAATTCTTCCTTGGCCGCGCTTAAATTTGAGATGAATACAAATAAGCCTGCAAATATTACATAAATAAATATTCTTTTCATGACTGCGGTTTTAAATTGGTTTGACTAAATGAAATTGAATTAATAACTTGGTCAATAGCTTCGAGCTTGACTTGATAATGGTTTATAATGGCATGCACCAGTCGTTCATCATCCGGATTATTCTTTAGGTCACTTTTTAATTGATCATAATTCTTATCCATGCTATTGAGATCAGAAAGTATTGCGGTCTTTTGTTTTTGATCCGATATTTTTAATGATTGTATCTGTTTCAACCCTTTGTTGATTTGCTTTGTATAATATATTTCAGTCTCTTGCAACTCAGATGTAGTCTGGGAAATATTGTTATTTGTTTTAAGGTGTCGGGTATTGTCGTAAATTAAATAAGACAAACAGGCTCCAATAACCAATATTCCAACTGATGCAACTACCCTAAACCATATCTGACGTTTGAGCGGAAACGATCTTTTGAATCGGTGCTTTAATTTTGCATCAAAAGAAGTCAAATGATCTGTCGAAGGCTCATCCTCATCAAATCGATCTCGATATTTGCTTGCTAATTTTTCTAAATCTTCCCAATTCATAATTTTTTCTTTAAAATATCGATAAGCTTTTGTTTTGCACGTGTAAGTTGCGATCGGGCTGTGGATTCAGTAATTTTAAGTATTTGAGAAATTTCTTCGTGATCATATCCTTCAAATAAATAAAGTGAGAGAACAACCCTGTACCCATCAGGCAATTGATTTAAGCCGTCTTTGACATGGTTAATTTTATTTGTAATCTCATCTTCATACTCATTGGAAATAGCTTGCTCAGTTTCAATATTAAAAACTTCAACGGAAGTTTCAAGCGAATCGAATAAAAGCTTTTTCTTTTTTAATTCGTCCAGTGCTTTATTCACCACTACCCGTTTAAGCCAAGCCCCGAAAGCTGATTGACCCTGGTATGTTTTTATTTTATCAAAGACCGTTAAAAATGCTTCCTGCATGACATCTTCGGCGAGCATATTGTCCCTAACAATCCTCAGGCAGGTATTAAACATTGCTTTGTAGTAAAGTTTATATACTTCCATTTGCGCCTTTGGATCATTATTTTTGCACCTTTCAATTAGGTGCTGGTGCATATTGACAAATGTTGCTTGCAATTCTGTTATGTTTTCAAATTAAAGACGAACGTATTTTTATTTTGCTGCATGGATTGTAATTTTTAAATCTTTTTTAATTGAAAGGTGGTTTCGACTCCGCTCAACCACCGGCTTCGTTCGCCTCACAACTATGAGGAGTCGAAGTCAGACCCTGAGCGGAGCCGAAGGGGCAAAACAGTTTGTACAAACCATTTAGATATTATTTTTTTGTTAATTTTAGTCCCATATTTTCAACCTTAATCAAAAATACAAAAAAATGAAGACGCTATCCTTTTTATGTGCTTTATTGACACTCATGGGCATGAATCTGTTTGCCCAGCCAACCATCATAAACGTTTATAACCGTCCGATATTTAGTCTCAATGGTAAATGGAATTATATTATTGATCCTTATGAAACAGGTTATTACGATTACCGGTATAATCCTTTGGACGAATCACCTAAACCAACGAGTGGCTTTTTTCTCGATCAGCAGCCAAAAGATAAAACAGAACTTATTGAATACAGTTTCGATAAGAGCGCTACATTAATGGTACCAAGAGATTGGAATACCCAAAACGAAAAGTTGTTTTATTATGAAGGTACCGTTTGGTATCGACGTACCTTTAATTATACCAAGTCGAAACCAGACAACAGGTTATTTGTATATTTTGGTGCTGCCAATTATGAGAGCGACACATACCTTAATAAAAAGAAATTAGGTAAACACATTGGAGGTTTTACGTCTTTCCAATATGAAATTACACAGTTGGTGAAAGATAGTACAAATTCATTGGTAGTAAAGGTTGATAACAAACGTAAACGCGAAGGGGTACCTACCTTAAACACTGATTGGTGGAACTATGGGGGTATCACAAGGGATGTAATGATTGTGGAGGAACCGGAAACATTTATAAGCGATTATTTTATCCAGTTAAAAAAAGGTTCATCTACCCAGGTTCAGGGTTATGTTAAACTGGATGGTAGTCGCAAGCAGCAAAAAATTACCATTGAAATACCCGAGCTGAAGACAAATGTTCAATTTACAACGGATGATCGAGGGATGGCTGCGATTGATTTTTCACTCAAAAAACCTGAGTTATGGACTCCCGAAAAACCAAAGTTATATAAGGTTATAGTTTCTTCTGAAACCGATAAGGTTGCTGAAAATATTGGCTTTCGTTCCCTTGAAGTTAAGGGTACGGAGATACTATTGAATGGTTCTCCCATGTTTTTGCGTGGGATTTGCATACATGAAGAAAATCCGGTCCGCGGAGGCCGGGCTTATTCTGTTGAAGATGCACGCTTGTTATTGAACTGGGCTAAAGAATTAAATTGTAATTATGTAAGACTTGCTCATTATCCTCACAATGAGAATATGGCGCGTGTTGCAGATGAATTAGGTATTCTTGTGTGGGAAGAAATTCCTGTGTACTGGACTATTCAATGGGAAAATGCAGCCACACTTGAAAATGCCAAAAATCAACTTACCGGTTTGATTACCCGTGATAAGAATCGCGCAAGTGTAATCATATGGTCAATGGCCAACGAAACACCAGTGAGTGAAGCGAGAACATTATTTCTGAAAACGTTAGCTGAGCAAGCTCGAAGCATGGATAATACGCGTTTAATTTCTGCAGCTATGGAAGTACGACCTGATCCTGATCATCCAAATACCAAAATCGTTGAAGATCCTTTGGCTGCGATTACGGATGTTGTCAGTTTTAATCAATATGTGGGTTGGTATGACGGATTTCCGGATAAATGCACTGAAATAAACTGGGTAATCAAGTACGATAAGCCGGTGCTGATAAGTGAATTTGGAGCCGATGCACTTCAGGGTTACCATGCCGATAAGCTCACCCGCTTTAGTGAAGAATACCAGGAAGATCTTTATAAGAAAACACTTGATATGCTTGTAAAAATTCCTCAGTTCAGAGGTGTTACGCCCTGGATACTTTGCGATTTCCGCTCGCCAAGGAGAGTATTGCCGAATATTCAGGATGGTTGGAATCGCAAAGGCCTCATAGGAGAAAATGGTACCAGGAAAAAAGCATTTTATGTGCTCAAAGACTTCTATACCAAAATGGAAGTAAAAACTAAGCATTAATTTCCCTTTAAACCCGGTCGCTGAGCATAGCCGTGGTGTCACACACGGACACTTCGGCTACGCTCAGTGTTCCAATCGACTAAATTTTCTTTTCATTTTTTATAAAACTATAAAAAAAATTCACTATTTTTGACCGCATGGTTAAACCATATAATTAAACCAAACGATTTAATCAATTAGTTTAATTAACTATTTAAAAATGACCGAACAGGAAAAAAATACGGAGGAAATAATCTTTGATGCAGCAGAGGTGGTCTTTATCGAAAAAGGATTTGATGGCGCCCGTATGCAGGAAATAGCGGAGAAGGCCGGTATCAACAAAGCCTTACTCCATTATTACTATCGCACCAAGGAAAAACTTTTTAAAGCCATATTCGAAAGGGTTTTCAGTCTTTTCATACCTAAAATTTTGGCTTTCATGGAATCGGATATTCCGCTTTTTGAAAAAATTGAATTGTTTGTGCATTCCTACCTTGATTTTATTCTTCGCAATCCTTATGTACCCAATTTTATTATTAACGAATTGAACCGGAATCCGGATAATATTTCAGAAATGTTTGGAGGTGTTATTCAAAAGGTTGATGCTTTTGGAAAGTTTTCGGGATTGATAAAGCAGGAAGTGGAAAAGGGGGCGATACGACCTATTGAACCTGAGCAATTGATTGTTAATATGATTGGGTTATGTATTTTCCCGGTTATAGCCCGACCTATTATACAAGGGATCGTTTTTCGCGGCGATAAGGCACGATACAAACTATTTCTTGAGAGCCGAAAGAAAGAAGTAACTGACTTTATTATTAATTCCATTAAACTTGAAAAATAGTATGAACCTAAGAAATTTGATATCCTTAATTTCAATACTGCCTGTTGTACTTCTTCCGGCAAAGGGCCAAAATCAGAATAATACGGTTATAACGCTTCAGTATTGTCAAACGGAGGCTTTTAACAATTATCCATTATTAAAGAACAAGAGTTTGCTGCAAAATACGTCCGACCTCAAGGTTCGTAATGTAAATACAAACCGGTTGCCTCAAATAAACTTGAACGGCCAGGCTACATATCAGTCAGATGCCATTGATATTACGCTACCATTGCCTGGTGGTCAAACGCGCAGTATATCTCAATCGAAGGATCAATATAAAGCCACGCTTGATGTGAATCAGTTGCTTTTCGACGGCGGTACTACACGTTACCAGCGGCAACTTGAAATAGCTGCATTAAATTCCGACTTGCAGCAAGTGGATGTAGATTTGTTTAAAATTAAAGAGCAGGTCAATAATGTCTATTTCTTATTGTTAAGCTTACAGGCCAACCGCCGGTTACTTAATTCAACACTCAACCAAATCCTTGAACGTGAAAAATTTGTTGCCTCGTCTGTTAAAAATGGGGTACTGATGTCCTCGGATCTGGATGCACTGGTTGCAGAACGTCTTCAGATTGAACAACAAATTTCAGAAATTGACACTAATCAAAAATCGGCATTGGGCGTATTATCGCTGTTCATCAATAAATCATTATCCGATAGCGCTAAATTTGAATTACCAACCATTGAACTTAATATAACAGAGCCGGTAAAACGTCCGGAATACACATTATTTGATCTTCAGGCGAAACGATTGGATGCGAGCAAACAACTTACCGGATCCATGCTTATGCCAAAAGTTTATGCTTTTGCGCAGGCAGGTTACGGCCGACCGGGATTAAATATGCTTAGTAATGACTTTAGCTCGTTTTATATTATAGGAGCTCAGCTAAAATGGAATTTGTGGGACTGGCACAAGAACAAGCGAGACAGGGCCGCAGTTGATATTCAGAAAGAAATGATTACTACACAGCGCGAAACTTTTGATAAAAACCTTAACATTGATTTGCAAAACCGTTTGGCGGCCGTTCAAAAGCTGGAAGAAGCCTTAAAACGAGATAATCAGATTGTCGAATTGCGCGGAAGAGTTACAAAGGCCTCAGCATCACGTCTCGAAAATGGGGTAATTACTTCCACTGATTATCTCACGGATCTCAATGCTGAAACCATGGCAAAAATCAATTTAGAAGTCCACAAAATTCAACTGGTACAAGCAAAAGCAAATTATTTGGTAGCGAAAGGCAATTAATTAATAGTAAACATAAAAAATTTTACAGATGAGAACAATATTTATCTTAATGGCAACCGTGTTTTGTTTATCCGCTTGTTCTGATAAAAATGGTAAGGCTGATGCTTACGGAAATTTTGAAACCATTGAAGTTCTGGTTTCTTCAGAGATCCAGGGAAAACTGGTAAAATTTGCCATAGAAGAAGGTCAGACATATAAAGCAGGAGAAATCGCAGGACTTATAGATACTATCCAATTAGCTTTGAAAAAAGATCAATTGATAGCCCAGCGCAAAGGTTCAGCAACTAAAATCGCTAATATCCTCTCGCAAATTGACGTTCAGGAAGAACAAAAAAGAACTTTAATGATTGATAAAGATCGTACGGAAAAGCTATTAAAGGACAATGCAGCTCCTGTTAAGCAGCTCGACGATATCAATGGTAAGATAAAAGTGATCGATAGTCAGATTGCTTCTATCAAAACTCAAAATGCTGCGGTTTTAGATGAGCTGACTGCCATGGATAAGCAAATTGATCAAACTAAGGACCAGCTTAATCGTTGCAAGATTATAAATCCCATTAGCGGCACCGTACTTGAAAAATACATTGAACCATCGGAGATTACTACACCCGGCAGGGCTTTATATAAAATAGCAGACATGGATCAGATGATACTCAGGGTGTATGTGAGCGGCGCCCAACTCCCTTCCATAAAAATCGGTCAGAAGGTGAAAGTGATGATTGATAAGAATGAAAAAGAAAATCAGGAGTTAGAAGGAATCATCACCTGGGTTTCGCCTCAAGCCGAATTCACGCCAAAAATTATTCAAACCAAAGAGGACAGGGTGAACCTGGTTTACGCGGTAAAAGTAACCTTGAAAAACGATGGCAGACTGAAGATTGGGATGCCGGGGGAAGTGAAATTTTAGTACAAAGTA
>CAYZNC010000070.1:16738-21732 GCA_964478555.1 uncultured Bacteroidales bacterium
AAAGTACAAAGTATAAAGTACAAAGTATAATAACCTTAAGTTCGGAAGTATGAAATTTGAGAGATTTGAAGATATCGAAGCATGGAAAAAAGCCAGAGAGTTGGCTAATGAAATTTTTCAGCTCACGCTGGAAGAGTTGTTTATTAAAGATTTTGAACTAAAAAATCAAATCAGGGCCGCTAGTGGATCGGTGATGGATAATATAGCAGAAGGGTTTGAAAGGAACGGGAAAGCAGAATTTGTTAATTTTCTTTCCATTGCTAAAGGCTCCTGTGGAGAAGTAAGATCACAACTTTATAGAGCACTCGACCGGAAATACGTGCAAGAAGACAAGTTTGATTTTCTGAAAGGTAGATCCATTGAAGTTAGCAAAATGATTGGTGGTTTAATGAATTATCTAAAACAATCACCTTTAAAAGGTTCGAAATTCAAATGATGTAATGAACTACTTTGAACCTTATACTTTAAACTTTGAACTCTATACTTTGAACTCTAAACATGTTTATCACCGCTAAAAATATCTCAAAATCCTACGATCAAACGGAAGCGCTTCGAAATATTTCGTTTGAAATCGGGCAGAATGAGCTTTTTGGATTTATAGGTCCTGATGGGGCAGGGAAGACCTCTTTATTTCGCATACTTACTACATTGCTGCTGGCGGATGCCGGTTCTATCACAATTAATGGATGGGATGTGGTGAAAGATTACAAATCTATCCGCAATAATATAGGTTACATGCCAGGTCGGTTCTCCCTGTATCAGGATTTGACCGTAGAAGAAAATTTAACATTTTTTGCCACCATTTTTGGCACTACCATCAAAGAACATTATGATCTTATCCGTGATATTTATGTACAGATAGAACCTTTCAAGGATCGCCCGGCCGGTAAACTATCCGGTGGAATGAAACAGAAGCTTGCATTATCCTGTGCCCTCATCCATAAGCCCCAATTACTGGTTTTAGATGAACCAACTACAGGGGTCGATTCTGTTTCGAGAAAAGAATTTTGGGAAATGTTAAAAAAACTGCGCCAAAATGGAATTACCATCGTAGTTTCCACACCCTATATGGACGAAGCTGTTCTTTGCGACCGTGTAGCACTGATCCAGCGGGGGAAAATTATGCAAATAAATACACCTCAAGGGATCGTAGATCAATATCCGAAGAAACTTTACGCGATCCGTTCCAATCAAATGTACAAACTGAAGGAGGATCTGTTGAATTATTCCGATTGTTATAGTGTTCACCTGTTTGGCCAGTTTCTTCATTATACCGGAAAAGCAGATAAACAGGATAACGAAGCAATACAAAATTACCTTCGGCAAAAAGGACACGATGAGATTGTTATCGAACCTATTATACCTGGGATAGAGGATTGTTTTATTTCCTTAATGACGAAAAATTTGAACGATGGAAAGTAAGGATAAGGTTATTATTGCTAAAAACATGGTCAAGAAATTTGGCGATTTTACGGCCAATGATAATCTCAATTTCGAAGTTTATCGCGGCGAAGTCTTTGGCTTTTTGGGGGCGAATGGTGCCGGTAAAACCACGGCTATAAGGATATTATGCGGACTTTCGTCTCCTACATCCGGCAAAATACAAGTGGCAGGTTTTGATGCTTACACGGAAAGAGAAAAAATTAAAAAGAATATCGGTTACATGAGTCAGAAATTTTCGTTGTACGAAGATTTGACCATATTCGAAAACATAAGATTTTATGCGGGTATTTATGGAATATCTGCGGACGTGATCCGGAGTCGTTCAGCCGAATTATTGAAAGAGCTTGGCTTTGAAGACGCACGTAATAAACTAATCAGAGATATTCCCCTGGGGTGGCGCCAGAAATTAGCCTTTTCTATCGCTATATTTCACCGTCCGCATATTGTTTTTCTCGATGAACCAACCAGTGGCGTCGATCCGATTACCCGACGCCAATTCTGGGATTTGATATACAAAGCAGCTAACAACGACATTACCGTTTTCGTGACCACTCATTACATGGATGAAGCGGAGTACTGTGACAGGGTATCTATCATGGTCGATGGCAAAATAGCCGACCTCAATACCCCTGATAATTTAAAAAGAAAACACAATGCAACGAATATGGATGAAGTATTTCAGAAGTTGGCTAGAAATGGCTCACCACAACTCCGCGAGTAGGCGGACAGGCTATTTTATGAAGGAGAGCGATCGCCTTGTAGACTGTGTCTAGTGTGTGGAGATTAGCCCCTCTCACTTCAGGAGAGGGATTGGGGTGAGGCCCAAAAGGAGTAGTACTCAAGAGTGAAGTCTGGTACCAAGTAGAACGTACAAAGTACCAAGTAAAAAGTAAAAAGTACAAAGCAATATGACTAAGCAGGATGTAAAGCGTTTTTGGGGATTTGTTATCAAGGAGTTTTATCACATTTTTCGCGATAAACGAACCATGGTGGTTTTGTTTGGTATGCCTCTCGTTCAGTTGTTGCTCTTTGGCTTTGTTGTTTCCACCGAAATAAAGGATGTCAAAATTGCAATTCTCGATTATTCGAAAGATAATGTAACCCGCGATTTAACGCAAAAGATTATTTCCTCCGGTTATTTTAAAGTGGATGAATACCTTTTTTCATCCAACCAGCTTGAAACTGTATTTAAGAAAGGTAATATTAAAGAAGTAATTGTTTTTGAGGCAGGTTTTGCGGAAAAGCTAAATAAGCTGGGGACTGCCCATATGCAAATTTTAACGGATGCCAGTGAAGCAAACAGCGCAAGTATGGTTTCCAATTACACGTCGGCTATTATTATGGATTATGTAAAAAAATTAAATACCAATATAACCACCCCCATGCAGATTGTACCTGAAGTACGGATGTTGTTCAATGAGCGTTTGGAAAGCGTATATATGTTTGTTCCGGGTATAATGGCTATGATCCTGATTCTTATTTCAGCTTTGCTAACCTCAATTTCTATTGTTCGCGAAAAAGAACTTGGAACAATGGAGGTCCTCTTAGCTTCTCCATTACGTCCTATTCAAATTATCGTAGGAAAGGTAACACCTTATGTGTTTTTGTCGATTATCAATGCTGCTGTTATTATAACCGTTGGTGCGCTTGTATTTGGTATGCCTATGAAAGGAAGTATTCTATTATTATTTGCCGAATGTATACTATATATTATATTATCTCTTTCCCTGGGTATTTTTATTTCAACGGTAGCGAAGAGTCAGCAGATGGCAATGTTAATGTCTATGTTTATGCTCATGTTACCCACCATACTACTGTCGGGGTTTATTTTTCCCATTGCCAATATGCCGGTATTATTGCAGGTAGTGAGTCAGATTATGCCGCCCCGTTGGTTTATTGTGATCGTTAAAAACATTATGCTTAAAGGGGTGGGTTTTTATTATGTATGGTTTGAAACCCTTGTAATGATGGTGATGACTTGTGTATTTGTTTTTCTCAGTTATAAAAAATTCAAGATTAGGCTAGCATAAGCTTTAACGTTTTAATTTTTACGAAGAACTAAATTAACATGCGAACAATATTATATATTCTGCAAAAAGAATTCATACAGATACTTCGGGACAAGATGATGCTTCCGTTTATTTTTGTAGTGCCTATTATTCAATTGCTTATATTGGTAAATGCTGCAACCATGGAAATGAAGCACATCAATATATGTGTTGTAGATAACGATTTATCGTCGACTTCACGGGAAATAACCAGTAAATTCAGCGGTTCTCCTTTTTTTGTCATGAGGAGTTCTACTTTTTCACTTCAGGAAGCTGAAGCGGCTTTAGCAAAGGATAAAGTCGATGTGATTTTAAATATTCCTGCTAATTTTGAACGAGACCTTGTTCGTCAAAATAAGTCTAAAGTTCAATTGCTGATTAATGCGATCAATGGTGCTTCGGCAGGATTGATCAATGCTTATAGCACCAATATTTTATATGATTATAATAAATTGGTTATCACGGAGTGGCTTGGTGTTTCGCCGAAAGGTCCGGCCCAGGTAAAATCCATAGCGCTTACTTCTTCCTTCTGGTTTAATCCGCAATTGAAATATAAGAATTTTATGGTACCAGCAGTATTGGTTATGTTGGTAACCATCATGGGCATGTTTCTTTCATCCATGAACCTTGTGCGTGAAAAGGAATTAGGTACTATCGAGCAGATTAATGTAACCCCCATTAAAAAATATCATTTCATTGCAGGCAAATTGCTGCCCTTTCTGCTGATTGCTTTAGTTGAACTCGCTTTCGGGTTAACCGTAGGAAAGTTGATATTCGATATTCCAATGGTCGGCAATATCGGTCTGGTCTTTGTAGCCGCCGTAATCTACCTGTTGTTGATATTGGGATTTGGCTTGTTTCTTTCCACCATTGCCAACACTCAGCAGCAAGCTATGTTTGTAGCCTTTTTCTTTATGATCGTTTTTGTAATGATGAGCGGTATTTTTACACCTGTAGAAAGTATGCCTGTTTGGGCTCAGAAACTTAATTATATCAACCCAATTGCCTATTTCATGAGGATAATCCGGATGATACTTTTAAAAGGATCTGGAATAGCGGACATTTTAAATGATCTTATCGCTTTAAGTGTATATGCCAGTGTAATTCTTTCGCTCGCTATATGGAGATACCGGAAAGTTGCCTAAGTTTGCAATCTTTTAATGGATAGGTATGACTTATTTGAATTTCATTGGATTTATGGCAGCTGCATTAACTACGGTTGGTTTTATTCCCCAAACCATAAAGGTTCTAAGGACTCGCCAAACGAAAGATATTTCTCTCTGGATGTATTTGTTATTTGTAAGCGGCGTTGCATTATGGTTGATTTATGGCATTATGTGTCATGCCTGGCCCATCATTCTTGCCAATATGGTAACACTGGTACTGGGAATTACCATTCTTATTTTCAAAATAATTTATAAATAATAAGAAGAAAATTTGCATTGAAAGGTGGTTTCGACTCCGCTCAACCACAAACCTCGTTCATCTCAATGCCGTTAGCAA
>CAYZNC010000071.1:0-21465 GCA_964478555.1 uncultured Bacteroidales bacterium
CAATTACACGGGAATGGTACC
This sequence comes from uncultured Bacteroidales bacterium, assembly GCA_964478555.1. Lineage (GTDB taxonomy): Bacteria > Bacteroidota > Bacteroidia > Bacteroidales > JAAUTT01 > JAAUTT01. The sequence goes on from CAYZNC010000071.1 coordinate 22, forward strand.
GGCGCATGTGCCGAATAACCAAGTATTTTTAAATGCTGAGCCAGCGCTTCTGCAACATACTCTTCAGGTTCTGCTGCTCCATCACAAAACCTCGTATGTGTGTGAAAATTGGTGATGATCATTTTAAAATGCTGATTAATTTATCGCTCTCTGCATGGACCTGTGATAAACTATATAAAGCTTGTTCACTGTTCATTGCTCATTGTTCATTGTTCAAATAGCCTCAGCCACCACAAACGTGCTCCCGCCGATAAAAATAAAATCTTCTTTGAAAGCATTAGCTTTTGCGGCTGCAAAAGCTTCCTGAACAGATCCGTAGCTATCTCCACGCAATCCGAAGACAACCGCCTTAGTTTTTAGCTCCGCGGCATCCAGTGCCCGTGGAATATTTGCTTGGGTAAAATAATATTGGGCATCCGCAGGAAGTAATTTCAATATACCGGTAACATCCTTGTCCTTCACAAATCCGATGACCATATGCAATTGTTTGAAAGTTTGCATTTTCAATTGCTTTACAACCCAGGTAACTCCCTCTTTATTGTGAGCGGTATCACAGATAATTAGCGGAGCGTGTCCAAGCGTTTGCCACCGACCTTGCAAGCCTGTATTTAACATCACATTGCTTAATGACTCATACAAATGGCTCTTCTGAATTGAAAATTCCAATTTTTGTAATTGATCAAACGCGGTGATCACAGTGCAAAGATTCTTTTGCTGATAATAACCTGCAAGGTCGAGCTTTAAACTTTCATATTTGAGTTCTCCTCCCTGGTAAACGTTAAAAGCTTGTTTTTCAGTATCCTCCAAATGTCTGATTTCATAAGATTCGCTGGCTAAAACAACCTTTGAATTTAAAAGGTTTGAAACACTTTGAAAAACGGCCCATGTATCGGAATGATACTCACCCACCACAACCGGAACGCCATGCTTTATAATTCCAGCTTTCTCCTTTGCAATTTTCGCCAGGGTATCCCCTAAGAATTCGGTGTGGTCGAAACCAATATTAGTGATTACCGACAGGACAGGTGTTATTATATTTGTTGAATCGAGCCGTCCTCCCATACCAACTTCAATTACCGCAACGTCAACCTTTGCTTTGGCAAAATGATAAAAAGCCAATGCCGAGCTCATTTCAAAAAATGAAGGTTTTAATTCATCGAGCAAAGCTCTATGGTTTGTTATAAAATCGATTACATCTTCCCGGGAAATCATTTCGCCGTTAACACGAATTCTTTCACGAAAATCCTTCAAATGGGGCGATGTAAAGAGCCCTGTTTTATAACCTGCTTTTTGAAATATCGCGGCCAGCATGTGCGATACAGACCCCTTGCCATTTGTGCCGGCTACATGAATTGTTTTATAAAGACGGTGTGGGTGATCAAAATAATTATCCAGCGCAAGTGCGGTGTCCAAATTGGCTTTATAAGCCGATTGCCCTACCCGGTAAAACATCGGGAGCTGGCTTAACATATATTCCATTACCTCTGGGTAAGTCATCATAAATTATTTATGTTCATTCTGATTCTTCTTAAAACTCAGGCACTCCGCTAAATTTGTGGTTTCGACTCCGCTCAGTCGCTAGCCCTCCTCTGGTTGAGCGGAGTCGAAACCAGAAGTCCATCCATTACGGTTATGAATGACAATGAAACGTTAAACAAAAGATATTACCACCCGTTCCAGTGAATCCGTGATTCGTCGAAGCGGTTCGCGGCTTTTGGGGTTTCAGCAGGGTACCCCAACGAAATAACTGAAAATGCTTGAATATGTTCAGGTAGATTCATTATTTTTTTCATAGCTGCGATTCTTTCCTCACGTGGATAAATACCGACCCAGCAAGCTCCCAAGCCTTTTGCATGGGCTGCAAGAAGAATACATTGTGTAGCTGCACTGCAATCCACAGGCCAGTATCCTTTATCGTGTGCTTTAAACTCATCCCCGCAAACTACAATTGCACAAGCCGCATCACACAGCATTTTTGCATTCGGGTGAAAAGCTGCAATGTCGTTTAATATCTTCCGGTCGTCAATAACCACAAAATGCCAGGGTTGCTTGTTACATGCCGAGGGAGCAAACATGCCTGATCTTACTAAGTCTGTAATCACTTCCTTTTCCACCCTCTGGCTAGTATATTTCCTTACGCTACGACGTGTAAATAATGCTTCCAGTACTTCCATTGTTCATTTTTTTGTCAAAAATAGTTTATATCCGCTCTTGTTGTTGATTTAACATATGGAATTTTTGCTATATTTAAGAATATTCTAAAATTAAAATTAGCGTTTTATTTGAAACTTCATATTTTACAAAATAGAAACATTATTGTTAAGAAAATCAGCTATGTGGATTTCCCTAAACCTTAATAAATATTTATACGATGAAAAGTAAGAAAAAAATTTTTGTGCTTGATACAAACGTATTGCTTCACGATTTCAGATGTATTTACAATTTTCAGGAAAATGATATTATAATACCCATTGTTGTGCTTGAAGAACTTGATAAACTCAAGAAAGGCAACGACCAGATTAACTTCAATGCACGCGAATTTACACGGGAGCTAGACAAACTTTCGGGCGATCATTTATTTAATGGCGGAGTTGCCCTTGGTAAAGGACTAGGTAAGTTATCTGTTGAAACCGGCAAACCATTTTCAAAAACATTTACCGAATCTTTTCCTGAAAATACGCCCGACCATCGGATATTGGCAATTGCAGAATATCTTAGTCTGAAAAATCCAAGCTTTTCCGTGATGCTCATTTCGAAGGATATTAACCTGCGAATGAAAGCCAAGTCTATAGGTTTGATGGCACAGGATTATGAAACAGACAAAGTTCAAAACATCGATGAATTAAATAAAAATATACTTACACTGGAAGGTATTGATAATAAGATCATTTCCAAACTTTACGAACAACCGGAAGGGGTGACAAGAGACGAATTTAAAATAAAAAGTAAACTGGAAGGTCACCAGTACTTCATTTTAAAAAGTGATAAAGCCAGTGCTCTGGCTCATTATGACCCCAATAATAAAGTAATGAACAGGGTTGAGAAACAGCGTACTTTTGGAATTGAGCCGCGAAATGCGGAACAAGCCTTCTCTCTGGATGCTTTATTGCGCCCGGAAATACAATTGGTTGCTTTAACAGGTAAAGCAGGTACCGGGAAAACATTATTGGCTTTGGCAGCTGCACTGCATCAGCACAAATTATACAATCAAATTTTGCTTGCTCGCCCCATTGTACCCTTGGCAAATCGCGACATGGGTTTTTTGCCTGGTGATGTAAATGAAAAAATTGAACCCTACATGCATCCGCTTTTCGACAATCTCTCGGTAATTAAAAACAAATTCAGGTCAATAAGCGACGAGTATCAGAAAATCGAAGAAATGCAAAAAAATGAAAAATTGGTAATCACGCCTTTGGCTTATATTCGTGGGCGTAGTCTTTCAAATTCATTTTTTATAGTAGACGAAGCACAGAACCTTACCCCGCATGAGGTTAAAACAATCATAACAAGGGCTGGTGAAGGTACTAAGATGGTTTTCACTGGTGACATACAGCAAATCGATTCGCCTTACCTTGATACGCAGAGTAATGGCTTGTCATACCTTGCCGATCGAATGAAAGGACAGGATCTATTTGCACACGTCAATCTTGTAAAGGGTGAGCGAAGTTATTTGGCAGAATTAGCCAGTAATTTATTATAAACAGCATTCAGACTCTTCCAGTCCGCCAGCTGGCGGATATGGAAGGTCAATTTAAGTAGATAACCTGGCAGAGTCCGAAGAGCTTGTCCGACTTTTGGCGGATCCTGCCAGAGTTTGGATTCCTTAATATCGGTAAACACAAAAAAATATTTGCAAAAGATGGTTCCAAACTATGCTTTTGATGTGAACTTTTTGATTAAATTTTGTTTATACTACAGTTCAAATGTTACTTAAATGCAAAAGATTCTTGGAATTATCCGGCATGGTAAATCAACGAAGGACTTTTCCAGTGTTGAAGATTTAGACAGACCTTTAAAGGAAATCGGCATTGTCAAATCTATTGACATCGCGAAGAAAATACAGGAACAAAACTTTATTCCTGATTTAATCGTCAGTAGCCCTGCCATCCGCGCACTACATACTGCAATGATTACAGCAAGAGTGTTGGGTTATCCATACAATAATATCCTTATTGATCCCGTCATTTATAGCGATGAGGAAAAGGACATAGTTCAATTTATTAAAACTACCGGAGATGCCATCAACAATCTTTTTATCTTCGGACATAATCCCATACTTACATCACTGGCAAATTTTTATCTGAGTCAACACACGGATTTACCCACTTCAGGAGCTATTATTCTGGAATTTGATATTGCTCACTGGAGCGAGTTATCAAAAAAAACTGTCAGAAAAGAACATGCCTTTTTGTACTGAAAAGGATAAAATTTAGCTAAAACCAAAAGGTTCTCTTCAAATTAGCTATTTTTGCAGTAAATTATAGCTATACAAGCTAATTCTAACTTTTTCAGGATGCGTAAACACAAAACAATAATCAACCGGGAGCTTAGTTGGTTGTCATTTAATGAAAGGGTACTGCAGGAAGCTGCCGACAAAGGAGTACCACTTGCCGAACGAATTAAATTTCTGGGTATATTTTCTAATAATCTCGATGAATTTTTTAAGGTAAGAGTTGCTGCAATCAAGCGCATCATTGATTTAAAAATGAATAATCAAAAGGTTCTTGGTGAGAAACCGGAATTAATCCTTATGAAAATCCAGGAGGTGGTTATTCAACTTCAGAAGAAATTTGAAAGTATTTATGAGGAAGTGCTCAAAGAACTTGAAAAACAAAATATCTTCATAATCGACGAAACACAACTTAACGATGAACAGGCATTTTTTGTAAAAGATTACTTTGAGGAGAAAGTACAACCCGCACTGTCTCCCATTATGCTAAGAAATCTCGAAAAATTCCCCTATCTAAAGGATAAATCGATATATCTTGCCACAAAACTTTCCAGGGACAAGCCGAAATCTGACTTTGAATACGCACTTATTGAAATACCTACTACCGTTTTACCACGTTTTATAGTGCTTCCGCGAATTGGTGATAAGAAATTCATAATCCTGCTCGATGACGTAATCCGGTATAACCTTAGAGAAGTCTTTGCCATTTTTCATTATGATAATTACGAAGCTTATACGATAAAGCTTACCCGTGATGCCGAACTTGGCATTGATAATGATCTCTCCAAAAGTTTCCTGGAAAAAGTACAAAAAGGGGTTTCAGGAAGAAAGAAGGGACAACCGGTTCGGTTTGTTTACGACGAAGAGATGCCGCGCGACATACTGAAATATCTGAAAAATGAACTTGATTTCGACCAATATGACAGCATGATTCCGGGAGGGAGATATCATAATTTTAAGGATTTCATGAATTTTCCCAATATCGGGGGCCAGGATATGGTGTTTCCTCCGTCTCCGCCGTTGAATCATCCTGCCCTTAAAAGCGATATCAGCATTTTGGATGTCATTAATAAACAAGATATTCTGTTGCATTATCCTTATCAAAAATTCTCTCATTTTATTAACCTGTTAAGCGAAGCCGCTATAGATCCTAAGGTAAAGGCAATTAAAATTACGTTGTACCGTGTTGCAAACAATTCCAAGGTAATCAATGCGCTGATTAATGCTGCCCGAAACGAAAAGGAAGTTACGGTAGTGATAGAGCTTCAGGCGCGCTTTGACGAAAAGGCTAACATTTATTGGGCACGCAAACTTGAGGAGGCTGGCGCAAAGGTGCTATTCGGAATCCAGGGTTTGAAAGTGCATAGTAAATTATTACTTATTACCGCTAAAATCAGAAAAAAAATTGTGCATTATGCCGGTATCAGCACCGGGAATTTCCATGAAGGTATTGCAGGTGTTTATACCGATGTAACGCTGCTAACATCCGACAAAAAAATTGCCAACGAAGTCTTTAAAGTATTCGATTACTTCGAAAATACATACAAATTTCATAGCTATAACCATTTATTATTATCACCGCATTACATGCGCAACAAGCTTGTTGCCTTAATCGACCGCGAGATGAAAAATGCATGCGAAGGCAAAAATGCTTATATTATTCTGAAAATCAATAACCTTGTTGATAACGATATGATATATAAGTTATACCAGGCCAGTCGGAGTGGTGTAAAAATCAAACTTATTATCAGGGGGATTTGTTCTCTTATTCCCGGTGTCCCAGGCTTAAGCGAAAATATAGAAGCTATCAGCATAGTAGACAAGTACCTCGAGCACTCGCGAATTTTTATTTTTTGTAACGATAACGATGAAAAATATTATATTTCATCGGCTGACTGGATGACTCGTAATTTAGATACCCGCATAGAAGTGGCCAGCCCTATTTATGACAAAGATATTCAACGCGAATTACGCGATATCATAGACATAATATTACGAGATAACACGAAAGCAAGGATTATTGACGAATATCAGGCTAATGTTTATAAAAAGGATGGCTCACATAAAGCAATCCGTGCGCAATTTCAGATTTACGATTATTATAAAGCACTTGCTGAACGAAAGAATAATGAGGAAAACCGATAAAAACACAGATTGAAAGCAGAAAAGAAAGTATAGTTCTACACCTTGGGTTGTAAATTAAATTTTGCAGAAACATCAACTATAGCGAGGAAATTCAGCGACAATGGCTATTCGAGAGTAGAGTTTAATGAGCCTGCCAGCGTAGTGGTAATAAATACCTGCTCTGTAACTCAACTTGCAGACAAAAAATGCAGGCAAATAATCAGTAAAGCTAAACGCACCTCACCCGATGCCATCATAGCTGTTGTGGGCTGCTATTCGCAACTTAAACCTGATGAAATAGCTGCACTTAATGGTGTCGACCTCGTGCTTGGCACCAATGAAAAATTCAACATTATCAAGTACCTGGAAGAATACCAAAGCAAACAGCAATCCTCTCCTTTAATTTATTCCTGCGAAATTGAACAAATTGATAATTTCAATAGTTCTTTTTCCTTATTTGACCGTACCCGGTCGTTTCTAAAGGTACAAGATGGCTGTGACTTTCATTGCAGCTATTGTACGGTTCCTTTAGCCCGTGGTAAAAGCCGCAATCCCAGCATTACCCGCGTGGTTGACGAAGCAATAGAAATAAGTAAACAAGACATCAATGAAATAGTTTTGACAGGAGTAAATCTTGCAGACTTCGGACATTCAACTGGTGAAACTTTTTTAGCACTGATTCAGCAACTTGATAAAATAGAAGGAATCAACAGGTTTCGCATCTCCTCTATTGAACCTAATCTGTTAACTGATGAAATTATTCATTTTGTTGCTGGTTCGAAACGTTTCGCGCCTCACTTTCATATTCCTCTTCAGTCGGGTTGCAATAATATTTTAGGATTGATGGGACGGCGATATAAGCGTGAATTGCTGGAAAATAAGGTTCATACCATTAAATCATTGATGCCCGATGCTTGCATAGGAAACGACGTAATCGTTGGTTTTCCTGGAGAAACGGAGGATCATTATAATGATACTTTTTGTTTTCTTAAAGACATGAATATTTCGTATCTTCATGTTTTCACTTATTCGGAACGACCAAATACAAGCGCTGTAAATTTACCCGGTAAAGTAATAGCCAGGGATAAAGAAAGCAGAAGTCATAGTCTTATCGAACTCTCTGAGCAAAAAAGAGCAATGTTTTATAAGCAAAATCTTGGGAAGGAATATTCCGTTTTATTTGAATCGCAACAGTCAAAAGGGCAAATGTTCGGCTTTACGCCAAATTACATAAAAGTAGAAACGAAGTTCAATAAATCACTAATTAACAAGATTGTTAATGTAAAACTGACAGCTTTATCACCATCGGGGAACGTAGAAATTATATATTAACACTAAACTATACAGTTATGAACTATGAGTACATCTGCAAATATGTTTTGAATGCAATTAATGTTGCTTCACATTTTATACAAACAGAAGCAAAAAAATTTTCGCCGGAACGCATAGAAAGTAAGGGCCTTAATAATTTTGTATCGTATGTAGATAAGACATCGGAGGAAATGATTGTTGAAGCGTTACACGAAATATTACCTGAAGCAGGTTTCATTACAGAGGAAAATACAAAAACCGAGCAAGGAGAACAGTTAAAATGGGTCATTGATCCGCTTGACGGAACCACCAATTTCATACACGGTATACCTTTTTATGCCATATCAATAGCGTTAATGGATGGTAATGAGGTTGTGCTTGGAGTGGTAAATGAATTAAATCTCAACGAATGTTTTTATGCATGGAAAGGTGGCCCTGCATATAAGGATGGTGATGAAATTCAAGTTTCAAAAGCTCCAAAAGTTAAAGATTCGCTTATTGCCACTGGTTTCCCATATTACGATTTTGAAAAAATGAAAGCATATTTGGCATCTCTCGAATATTTTATGCAAAATTCTCACGGTGCAAGACGTATCGGGTCGGCTGCGTGTGATTTGGCATATGTTGCCTGCGGACGCTTTGACGCTTTTTATGAATATAGTCTTCATTCCTGGGATGTAGCGGCGGGATCTCTAATTTTACAACAGGCCGGAGGCCGCGTAAGTGATTTTAAAGGCGGGAATAATTATATTTTCGGCAAAGAAATAATAGCTACCAATGCACTCATATATGACGAGTTTTTGAGCATAACACAAAAATATCTAAAATAATAAGTATTCTTTTGTATTTTTGGGCTCCATTATGAGATATTTGTCGTACATCCTATTCCTTTGTTTGGGTAAATTACTTGCTCTGCTTCCTTTGAGAATACTTTACCTATTTTCAGACTTCCTGTATCCATGGGTATACTATGTATTCAGATATCGCAAAGAGGTTGTTTTCATGAACCTTCACAATGCTTTTCCTGAAAAATCAGACCAAGAAATCGAGCTCATTGCCAAGAAGTTCTATCGACATTTATGTGATTTAATTGTTGAAATTATCAAGCTTTTACATATCTCTTCCGAAGAAATAGGTAAACGCATGAAATACAGAGGGCCATACCCTTTTCTTGAAGAATTTGAAAAAAAGAAAATGGTACTTGCCGTTTTGGGTCACTATAATAACTGGGAATGGGGATCGGCATTGGGAATGAAGGGACCCTATAAATTTGCATCAATTTACAAACCCTTAACAAATAAATATTTCGACAAATTAATGACCAAAATAAGGGCCCAATTTGGTGGAGAGTTAGTACCTATGCCAAAAACAGGAAGGGTTATGGCCAACTATATCAGGGATGGGAAGCTTACTATTTTTAATTTCATCGCTGATCAGGCGCCTGTAAAAAACGAAATTCAATACTGGACAACCTTTCTTAATCAGGACACTCCCGTTTACCTGGGAATAGAAAAAATTGCTTTAAAAACACACCAACCTGTTTATTTTGGAAAATTTATCAAAGTAAAACGGGGTTATTATGAGGTAGTTGTTGAAAAACTGTGTGATGATTGTAATGATTTACCACCGCATGAATTAACTGAAAAGCATATTAGGGCTTTAGAAGCCGCTATCATTGAAAATCCCCAATATTGGCTGTGGAGTCACCGTCGTTGGAAAATCAAAAAAGAAGATGGTGCTTAAAACAGCAATTGTCATATTAAACTGGAATACCAGGCAGCATTTGCAAACCTTTTTGCCTTTTTTGGTGAAATACTCATCGCTACCGGATGTAGAAATTATTGTTGCTGATAATGCGTCTGATGACGATTCGGTAGACTTTCTAAAAGCTAATTACCCTAATATTACGCTGTTATTATTAGACAAAAACTACGGTTTCGCAGAGGGTTACAACAAAGCCCTAAAAGAAGTTAAGGCCGAATGTTATGTGCTGCTTAATTCCGATATAGAAGTTACAGAAAACTGGCTACAACCACTCATTGATCTTTTGGAAAGCAACCCTGAAATAGCCGTTGTGATGCCGAAATTGCTTTCCTATTACCAACGTAACTACTTCGAATATGCCGGAGCGGCAGGAGGTTACATCGACAAATATGGCTACCCGTTTTGCAAAGGCAGGATATTTGAAACGATGGAAAAGGACGAAGGTCAGTACAATGGTACCAGCGAAATATTTTGGGCTACAGGAGCTTGTTTGGCAATTAAATCCGACATTTTTCACATGGCTGGAGGATTCGACTCCTATTTTTTTGCTCATCAGGAAGAAATCGATTTATGCTGGCGTTTGCAGCATAAAGGATATAAAATTTTTTGTAACACACAATCTATTGCTTATCATTTGGGTGGAGGCACTTTGCCTAAATCCAATCCTTATAAAACATACCTGAATATTCGAAATAATCATGTCTTGTTATATAAAAATCTTCCCAAAAAAAAATGGATTAAAATCTTCCTCATCCGTATCCCACTTGATATACTTGCCGCTCTAAAATTTCTTTCAGGCTCCCAGCCCAGTGAATTTTGGGCAGTCTTTAAAGCGTATTATAGTTTTTGTAGTTACTTGCGAACTTCGAAAAGGGAACTCATGGTGACGAATACTTCTTTTCGTTTAATTTACCAGGGAAGCATTATTTATCAATACTTTTTCTTAAAAAAGAATAAGTTCTCAGATATTAAGTTTAAGGTAGGAAGTAAATAAAGCTTGGAGTGCATTAACCTAAAGTTGATGTGCTAATTGTTCATTACTCATTACACATTACTCATTGTTCATTGTTCATTGTTCATCGCCTATTGTTCACTGTTCAGTTTTTTCCATTCATTAATTTCACAAATTCCTCCCAAATAATCAGGTAACATAGATTTTAAGCTGTTTTTTATGCCCAATTGCTGACTATTTTGAGAAATAAATTTTTCAAATACTTCCTTCACACAATCAGCATATTTAGGGTCCTTATAATACCTGGTCAGATCGTTATATTCCGGGCATAACATCTCTACAGACTTGTCAATCAGGTACAACGAAACAAATTGATTAGGCAATTTATTCTTTACTAACTCATTAATCTTATCTGTATTATCAACCAAAATTGTAATTATATCCATCTTGCCAACTTTATACTTGTTAGATAAATAATTTCTATATTAAATTTAAAGCTAAAATTCAAATTTTGTGCCAGAATTAAGATGATCTTCCTCATCTACCCCTATTTTTTTTATCGATGACGCTTAATATTTCATACAAAAAAAACGGATACTGTACTAAAACAGAGTCCGTTACATCAACCAAAAAATGAATCGCAGAGAACACAAATAATTAAATACTAATTACTTGTGCCTCTGCGATTTTTAAATGAACCTATGAATTAAATTTTAAACCATGTGAAATTATTGCCTGTTCCACTTACCGTATACCCTGTTTTAGAAGCAGCTGGATGTGTGGTGTTACTGCAGTTACTGATTTGACAATTGCTAACGCTCATACTAGCATCGGCTTCAATTGCGTAAAAGTTGTTTGCCCCACTATAATTTATATAGCAGTAAGTGAGGGCCGTATTAGACAATGTTTTGCCCCAAAAAACCAAACCATTCCAGGAGCCGGCTGTTGGTAATGCAGAACTTGACGAGAATGTAATAGGAATTTGAGATGTACCTGTAGCTATTAAGGTAGTATTGGCATTATATCCAAAATCAAAATATCCGTTACTATCAAACTTAAAGTTAATCCCTGCCTGAAAAGTAATAGCTCCATCCAGTTCCACATCTTCCGTTATATAATAGTCGGCAGGTTGTTTATTCCAAGTAACAGCAGTAGCATAATTGGCATTATTGAAAACATTAATACCCTTGCCTGTGGCTGGAGACATTGTATTATTTATACCTAAATCGGGGACATGAGAAGCGCTGATAGTAATCAAATGATCTACAGCACTGATGCTGTTGTTGCTGAAAGATTTGAAACCAGCGGTACCATCCAGCATTATGCCATAACTGTTGCAATTACGAATCGTGTTATAGGTATAGTTAATGGAACATCCTGCTAAATTAACAGCACCATCGGAACTCACTGAACCGGCATAATCAATAACACAGTAAGACATATTGCTTGTTGACAGTGTCTTACTATAGAAAGTAATACCATCCCACGATCCCGCAGTGGGACTTGAAGCATTGGATGTAAACGTAATAGGATTGGCAGCAGTTCCTACCATATTGATCGTAGTAGTAGCATAGTAACCAAAACCCATTAAACCCGATGATTCAAATTTAAATGTAGTGCCAGCTTCAATAGTCAGGGCTCCATCTACATCTACTTCGTTATCAATAATATATGGAACTCCTAAATTTTTCCAGGTTTGAGCTGTACTATTATTATAATTGCCTGTAACGTGGATGCCTTTAGTTTTGGTAATAGTATTTCCTGCTCCAATGGAGCTTACTTTTTGTGCATGTATGTAAATGCCATAATTAACGGCATTTGTAATTGTATTGTTGGTAAATGTTACAAAGCCTCCTTTTGGTGCGGAGTAGCTCGTATAAATACCGTTACTTCCCGAGTTACTAATATTGCAATAATCGATTGCAAGATCGCACCCATAAAGATTTATAGCTCCCACGGTATTGCTACCGGCATATTGAATATTACAATATTTTAATGAGGAATTGTTTAGGGTATAGCTATAAAAATAAAGTCCATCCCATGCTCCTGCTGCAGGCAACCCGGCGCTGGAAGTAAAAGTAATTGGTAATGCGGCCGTACCATTGGCAATAATTGTTGCATTGCTACTATATCCTATATTTAAGCTCGAACCAGCATTAAATTTAATCACAGTTCCGGGTTCTATGGTAAGCACAGCATTATTACCAACATCCACGCTACCGTTAATAACATAAACCTTATCAGCAGTCCATGTTATGGATTGGGTTATATCCTGAGAAATAGTAACTACTGCTGCCAATTGCACTTTTACAGTCCATGAACACTTTGAATTGTCAGGCAGTGTTACCGTGTAGGTTACAGCAGAGGAAAAGTTCTGAGCCTGACCCGAAGCTGGACTAATCGTAACCCCACTAGGCAACACAATATTGGTGTTGAGATTGGTTAAACTTGTACCTTGAGGTACAGCAATGGTAATTATTTTATTTACTGTATCGATAACACCTGCAGTTGCCGGGGTTACAATGCCAAATGAAAGAATTTGCTTGCCTTTGTATGTTGACAGCGGCGTCGGCTTATTCTCGTCTTTCTTACATGCGTTAAAACATAAAGTAATCACGCATATCATTAATGTTAAAAGTTTAATTTTTTTCATAGCGATCAATTTAGAATTTAAAAAAGTTGAATTTTATGATGCTACAAAGCTATGTGCCACAAGAGAAGAATTTCTCCCCCAAATAAGGGATTTTTAGATAATTGCTTAAACCTACTTTTAATAGTGAATAGTTCCATCCGGTTTCTTGACACTTTTTTCAAACCTGATGTAAGAAATGAAGAGGAATTAGAAAAATTTCCTTAAATATCTTGGATAACTAACCTTTGTGGCACCAAAACCTGCAAAAAATCTGGCAATCCCTGGAATCATAGAACCCTCAAAATCTAAAATCAAGGGTTGCTGCGAATTTTTCTTTATTACAGCATCTATCACCGGAAACATGGCAGAACCCTTCTGTCCTTCATCCGTGTTAAAAGAAGCTAAATAAATAATTCTTCCCACCGCCTTCAGAAAAAATGCTCCTGCAAGTATTTCGCCATGTAAACCAGTAGCAATAACGATTTCACCACAACAAACTGACATTGCATAATTCATAATACGTACAAGCTGTTTTAGGACAACATCCTCTTTAACTTTGCCATGTAAACTATACGCGGAGACGAATGAATTAATTTCAACTTCTTCCCTTACTTGTATGGATGATTGTAGTGCTTTTTTTAGGTTACGCCGGGTATTTTCATGATATCCGTTGTAAATTTCCGTATAATTATTTTTTAATGGGAGTTCATAATTGTCACGGACAGATATTCCTAAGTGTGAAGACGGATTCCGGCTGTTTAAATTAAATTCTCTCCATATGAATTTTCGCGGAATTTGTTTTAAGAAATTTGCCACCAATTCTTCAGAAATAGTATTCGCTGAAAATATACCCAATTGTTGAACGAGTTTGGGTTGAATCAAATAAGGTATTCCATACTTTTGTTTAACAGGCAGCGGCATCAACGTTTCATAATCATTTTCTATCAACGCATCCCACTGTGGTACAACAATGTCTAAATACCACGATTGCGCGTATACCAACCCATTGATGGAGCTGTTGATACATTCATCCCACTTTTTTTTATCAATCTCCCTGTTTCTGAGGTAGCGAAGCATAGATCAACCAATTTATGCATGTAATTTAATACATTTTTATTGTAAATGTTATCAACAGGTGTCAATTTAAAATTAGCTTACCTTTGAACATTCAATATAAAAATTTATGACCGGAAAACATATTGAGATTATTACTGCTGCGCTCGCTTTAAGAGATACGCAGGTTAGGAATACCATAAAAATGTTAGACGAAGGCTCTACTGTACCGTTTATAAGCCGTTACCGGAAAGAAGCCACCGGAAGTCTCGACGAAGTTCAGGTTCTGGCCATCAAAGAGCAGTATGAAAAACTTATTGAGGTTGACAAACGTCGCGAAACCATAATCAACTCCATAGAAGAACAGGGTAAACTCACCGACGAATTACGTAAAAAGCTTGAAAATACTTATATTCTTTCCGAATTGGAAGATATTTACCTTCCCTATAAACCCAAACGTAAAACCAGAGCTTCAATTGCCAGAGAGAAAGGACTGGAACCATTGGCCAACGTTATTTTTCTTCAGCAGGAAAAAGATGTCGAAACCCTGGCTACTAAATTTTTAAATGACAAAGTTGCTGATGTAGAAGAAGCGCTGCAGGGTGCTCGTGACATCATTGCAGAAATGGTGAATGAGGATCAGCGGGCTCGTAACAGCATCCGTCGTCACTTCGACCGTGAAGCCTTTATATATTCAAAAATGGTTAAGGGAAAAGAAGAAGAAGGTATCAAGTATAAAGATTACTTTGATTTTTCAGAACCATTACGCAAATGCCCATCGCATCGTATTTTGGCCATGCGTCGCGGTGAGGAGGAAGGCTTTTTGAAATTGAAAATTGAACCCTCTGAAGAGGAGGCGATTGAAATTCTTGAAAAGCAATTTGTAAAAGGACGCACTAAGTCCTCGGAACAAGTTCATGAAGCTGTTATTGACAGCTATAAACGTTTGCTGGGTTCATCCATTGAAACGGAATTCAAATCTCTCTCCAAAGAGCAAGCCGATGAAGAGGCCATCAGAGTGTTTGCTGAAAATTTACGACAATTATTGTTAGCCTCTCCACTTGGACAGAAAACAGTATTAGCCATTGATCCCGGATACAAATCGGGATGCAAAATAGTGTGTCTGGATGCGCAAGGCAACCTGGTACACAACGAAACCATTTACCCTCATGCTCCACAAAATGAAACCAGCCAGGCTATGAAAAAAATTTCGACCCTGGTAAGTGTTTACAAAATTGAAGCTGTAGCCATAGGTAATGGAACTGCCAGCCGGGAAACGGAGCAATTTATCCAGCGCATCCAGTTCGACCGTCAAGTTCAGATCTTCGTAGTAAGTGAGAATGGAGCCTCAGTGTATTCTGCATCTCCTGTTGCCCGCGAAGAATTTCCGGAGTATGATGTCACTGTCCGCGGATCTGTGTCCATTGGCCGTCGTCTCATGGATCCTTTGGCTGAGCTCGTAAAAATTGATCCTAAATCGATTGGTGTAGGCCAATACCAGCACGATGTTGACCAGGGGAAACTCAAAAAGAGTCTGGATACCGTTGTAGAAAGTTGTGTTAACTTAGTTGGTGTAAACCTAAATACTGCCAGCAAACACTTGCTCACCTATGTTTCCGGTTTGGGACCTCAACTTGCACAGAATATCGTTAATTTTCGTAAAGAAAATGGACCGTTTAGCGCACGCAAAGAACTCAAAAAAGTGCCTCGTCTTGGAGATAAGGCTTTTGAACAATGTGCAGGATTTCTTCGTATTCCCAATGCTAAAAATCCTTTGGACAACAGCGCTGTTCACCCGGAGAGTTATCCTGTGGTAGAACAAATGGCAAAAGATCTGGGAACAACTGTAAATGATTTACTTAAGGCAGAGGATTACAGAAAAAAAATAGATTTAAAACATTATGTTTCTGAAAACATCGGACTTCCTACTCTTCAGGATATTGTTCAGGAACTTGCCAAACCGGGGCGTGACCCCCGGACAACTATCCAGGTATTCGAATTCTCCAAAGATATTTTCAAGATAGACGACGTTAAGCCCGGCATGATCTTGCCCGGGATCGTAACCAACATTACAAATTTTGGTTGTTTTGTCGATATTGGGGTTAAGCAGGATGGGCTTGTTCATATTTCTCAGCTCGCCAATAAATTTATCAGCGATCCTAACGAAGTCGTCAAAATGCATCAGCATGTGAAAGTAAAAGTACTTGAAGTTGACGCACCTAGAAAGCGCATACAGTTGTCGATGAAGGAAGCTAACTGACAACTATGTATTAAGCACCATCAGGCCTTTTTCACAAAATGAAAAGGGAGATTTACTATACTGGCATAATCTTCCCCTGCTTCCATCATATCTGTGTCATCTTCGTAGTACCAATACATATTAACGTTCGCACCATTCAATTTTGCTGGCTCAAAATGTTTAAATATACCGAGCAGTACTTTGCTTGAGGCAGTATTGAAATGCTCCAGACAAACATGAAGATTAACTGTTCGCGGATTACCTGAGGTAAAATCTTTCACCCAGGCTACTGGTTTTCGATAGAATTCAATGGGATTTTCCGGGACCGAACGACCTTCAATTTTTAGCTCTCCCTGGTGATTAAATTCAATTAAAGGAGTTTTGTCGCCTTTAGCAATGTGTAAGTTGTCCATCATTGATTAAGGTAGTTTCACAAATTGAAAATGAAGCGGAAGTATTTCCGCATAATCCTGACCTGCTTCAAACATATCCGTATCTTCTTGGTAATACCAGTAAAGATTTACTTTTGTACCTTTGATATGCAAGGTTTCAAATAATTTGAAAACATGAAGTAAAACTTTGCTTGATGAAGTATTGAAGTTTTCGAGATTAACATGAAGATTAACTTCCTTAGGTTTACTGTCAACAAACATTTTCAACCATTCAAAAGACGTTTGAAAAAATTCTACAGGGTTTTCGGGAAAGCAACGTCCTTCTATCCTAAGTTCTCCTGTGATATTAAAATCTACCAGCGGAGTTTTAGCACATTTCTCAATATGTAAACTATCCATATCTATTTTTATTAAGGATTCGACTACCGTTAATTTACAAATTATTTGGTTAAGAAAAAAATAAATGAAAACAAGTTTTTAATTAAGCACCTGTAAGCCAATAGTTAATATATTAATTGTTTATTTTTCACTATTTACTTACCTTATTCCTCATACTGTTTAACCGCAATATTAAGACGCTCTTTTATCCTGCGCTTCAAACTTTCAGGAGCTAAAACCTTTATACTTTCCCCAAACCCGAGTATTTCCTTTTCCAATTCGTAATTTGGAATGACTTTAATTACAATTTCAACACCTTGCGGAGACTCGGAAATCAATTGTTGCGTAGGATGAATCGGTTTTGTTAATACATAAGGAGCATTTTCATTATTCACAAGTAAATGGATATTTGAAGGGCGCAAGCTATTTACTGTTACGCCAATAACGTACTTGAAATGTTCGGCTGTGTCAAACTCTTTGTTAATCCAGAATTTTTCTTCAGGCTCTAATTCAATAGACTCAATCCGGTCAAGCGCCAGGTTGAGAATATTTCTGCTTTCTTTTTTTGAGCCAAGCACAAACCAACGATTCCTGAATTCTTTTAGTAAATATGGATTGAAAATGATTTTGCCTGGCTTTCTTGCTTTAAATGATTGGTACATGATAGAAATTACATGCTTTTGCTGAATGGCATGATATAAAGTATCCAAGAACTCCAATCCTTTCAGATTCTCGTTTGTTTCAAGTTCAATGATAGGGTTTTGTTTGGTCTTCTCAGAGTATATCTTATCCTCCAGCTTTTGAACCATGCCATTCAACTCTTTGAAATGTGAAAATCCTTTAAACTGCTTAAGGATCTCTGTAATTTCGGATAGTTTATTCAGGTCTTTGTCTGTTAATGGGATATTGGTGATACTATAATCCGTATCTTCGTAAGCATAATATTTTCTGTCGACCACTATAATAGGCGCATTGTAACCAAGTTTATCGCTCCGCATCACCTGAATATCCATCTGTATAGTGCGTCTGCCAATGCCATTATCAATTCCTTCATATTCATAAAGAGCATCTGAACAGGCTTGAATCAGGTCGTCCAAAGTCCATCTTCTATAGCGGTTTTGCAGACACTTATCTATGGTTTTGTATCGGATCAAAGCACTTTTATTAACGGGCATATTGTTTTTATTGCAAAGATAATCATTTAAATTTTATCTACGCAAATACATTGCGCATATAGAAAAAATATTTAAAAAAAATATTTAAAAAAGTTTTGTAATTAAAAAATACCCATTACATTTGTGCCAGAAAAAAACGAAAAAAAAAAAATGAGACGCTTTAGTATACATATTAATCCCACACTATGCCGGAAATCATACGACGGATGGGAATATTATAGCTCGGGCGGTACTTATTATACCAGATAAAGAACGATTAAACAAAGATAAATCGAAACCCGGGCAAATTGTCCGGGTTTTTTTGTTTTACGGGAGTGCGGCTACGATGGAGGAGTAGCGCCGGACTGTAAATCCGGTACATCAGAAACATAGTAAGTTCGAGTCTTACCACTCCCACGATATAGGCGAACAAATTTTAAAGTATTAACATTATTATAATCAAGTTATGGAGACAATGGTTTTAGAAAGATATATACTAGATGCTGAGAAGGCATTTGAGCAAAAGGATTATTTAGAAGGAATGCGTCTTTTGGAAGAAGCATTGACTATAGAACCTTATTTCGGGAAAGCCCATAATCACTTGGGATGGCTGTTTATTTACCACTTAAACGATTGGGAAAAGGCCGAAGCATACTTAAATATGGCAATGAAATATTCACCTTCTTACAGCGCGCCATACATACATAAGTCACACTTGCTTTTTGAGAAAGGTAAATTCGACGAATTAACCCAATTGCTTGAAAAAGCACTAACCATAGGGAGTGTACAAAAATCCTTTATTTATAATGAATATGGACGGATGTATGAAGTGCGAGGAAAGCTCCGCAAAGCAGTTAGGTTTTACAAAACCGCTGTTAAATGGGCTTTTCACGAACAAGATATCAACTTATACAAGGACAATATCAGACGCTGCCGCGATAAAAGATGGATTTTAATGTTTTAGTTGCTCTGGACAACCACCGGGTATATTGTAATTCAGATAAATATATTGAATTTACAATGCCCGGAGGTACCGGTCCAAAGTTTTTTTAAAAAATCAAAAAAATAATTTTAATTGCGTATATACTTTGCGTAGTAGTGCATAATCTTTGCATTGTCAAAACAAAATGAAAGTTCCTTGAACAAAAATATAAAAGAAGTTGGAAGTGACTAAAGTGAGCTAAAGTGGCTAAAGTTAAACAATTAGCACATCAGCAAGTTTTAGGCACTTTTTAAGATCTTCCTTAAAAGGGAGCGTGGAAAAGACCAAAGGCATAAGACCTGATGCGAGTCTCCGTATGGCTCCATAGTGTTGTATCTGGTAAGATGCAATATGCTGCTTTGCCGGATGTTGTTTTTCTTAATTTGTGGGTCAGGGGTTCGATTCCCCTCTTGTCGTAAGGCAGGTAGCTCAGTGGTAGAGCAACAAACTCCAACGGTTAGCCTTATGGCGAATAGGTTCGAATCCTATATGGACTGAAAATCCAATGATGAAGCCGACCACTTCTAAAATCGGTCACCTGAAAGCATTTAAAGCAAACCTGTTCCAATGTCTCCGGACAACAGAACAGTCTTGCGAAACTTAGTAAGTATAAGGATATCGTTTACAGCATCCTGATTACATTTTTGAAAGACAACAAAATTTTAGTTATTGGTTATGTTACTTCTAAAATCGTCTCTCAGAAAACTAACCAGACTACTTTAAACTTAACTGTACTTCCGTATTCAAAAGACGGTTTGCTTTATCTGCCTTCTTTAAAAGAAAAGTTTTTAATTTTTAATCTATATGATCATGCAAAGAGTTATTGTGAATGCCGGAAAAATTGGATTGGTATTTAAAAGAGGTAATTACAAAAGAGTAATCACCGAAGGTGCTTATTGGTTGCGCCCATTTGAGGATGTCACTTTGTACGACATGTCCAAACCTTTTAATCCTTCTATTGAACTAAATATTTTATTGAGGGACAAAAATCTGGAAAACTACTTAACAGTGGTGGAAGTCAAGGACAATGAAATTGCGTTGCAATACGAAAATGGCAACTTCAAGAATGTTCTGGTTCCTGGCAGATATGTCTACTGGAATGGATTAACAGAATTTTCCGTTATCAAGGTCGATTTAAGTAAATTTGACATTACCGAAAATATTGATCTGAATACGATTCAAAGACGCGAAGTTTTGCCTTACGTGAGAGTTTACGTAGTTGAATCGTACGAGAAAGGTCTGTTATATATCGATGGAAAATTTGAAAAGATTTTAGACACCGGTATCTATTATTTCTGGAAAAATGCGGTGGCTATTTCCGTTGCTAAGGCTGATTTAAGACAATTGCAAATGGAAATTTCAGGTCAGGAAATTATGACCAGGGATAAAGCTGCTTTAAGGGTTAATTTCTATGCTCAATACAAAGTGGTTGATATTATGAAAGCCTTGAGCGAGAACAAAGATTACGATAAACAATTGTATATTGTAATGCAATTAGCCTTGAGGGAGTTCATCGGTACACTCACCCTGGATGAATTGATGGAGAAAAAAGAATCTGTTTCGGATTACATTTTAACCGCTTTGAAAGAAAAGGTTGAAAGATTGGGCGTTGAGATCAGAGACTGCGGCATAAGAGACATCATCTTGCCTGGCGAAGTAAAAGAAATTATGAACCAGGTGTTGGTAGCTCAAAAGAAAGCTCAAGCCAACATCATCACCCGAAGAGAAGAAACTGCCTCGACCAGAAGCTTATTGAATACCGCCAAATTATTGGAAGAAAATGAAATGCTCTTCAAATTGAAGGAAATGGAGTACGTTGAAAAGATCGCTGATAAGATCAACAGTATTTCGTTATCGGGCGGTAACCAGTTGGTGGACCAGTTGAAGGATATCTTTGTACCTAAAAAGTAGAATGAATGAACCACATAGATACATAGAGAACATAGAAGGCTGGCGCGCGTTTGCAACGCGTGCCTCCTTAAAATTAGAACAAAATGAAACAAGTTATTACTA
>CAYZNC010000072.1:0-21420 GCA_964478555.1 uncultured Bacteroidales bacterium
TGATCGTAAAAGTTGCTGTTCCGCCTGCCTCTGTGGTATGCCCACTAATTGCTGAGACAGTAAAACCAGCAACATCGTTATCAGTAATGGTTGTTGTAACCTGCTGTACACCACTTTCAGTACCATTCGTAACGGATGAAATATCAACGATCACTGTTTCGGCCGCTTCAACCAGATTATCATCAACAGCAGTTATAACTAATGTTCCAGTGGTACTTCCAGCTGGAATGGTTATGGATGCGCCTGGTACTGAGTAATCAGTTCCTCCTCCGGTTGCAGTTCCTGTATATGCCAGGTTTACAGTTACCGGTAAGTATGAAGCGTTGCTTAAAGTTGCCGTTACTGTGGCGGTACCTGCGGCTTCTGAAATGGAAGCGTTATTTATTGAAAGAGTCACTGTTGGGGCAACATCATCATTGTTTATGGTTCCAACTCCTAAATTGTCACTAATTGTGGCATTTGAAACTCCACTTAAATTTACATTAAAGGTTTCGTTGGTTTCAAATTTATTGTCGGCAGTTGAGGATACTATTATGTTTTGACTTGTTTGTCCCGGTGTAAATGTCAATACTGTGGAGCTTATGGCTGTATAATCATTATCAGCAACTGTTGCTGTGCCATCGGAGGTTGCATAATTAACTGTAATTGTCTGGGCACTTGGGTTACTTAAACTTACTGTAAATGTAAGTACAGATCCTTCTGCAGCCGAAACATCATTGATACTTAAGGTTGGTTGTGCATCATTATCGACAATTGATGTTGTTTGCTGTTGTATTCCGCTTTCTGTTCCATTCGTTACACCGGTAATGTCTACTATTACTGTTTCATTCACCGGTTCATAAATATTATCCTCAACGGCTGTAACAGTGATTGTTCCGGTAGTGCTTCCGGCCGGAATTGATATGGTTGCCCCACTGATATTATAATCTGTTCCTCCTCCGGTTGCAGTACCCGAAAAACCTAAAGTTACAGTTGTAGGTAATAAAGATGCATAACTTAAGGTTGCAGTGAAAGTAGCCACACCTGAAGCTTCAGAAATGGTAGCATTGTTAACTGCTAATGTTACTGGAGGATTGCATCCATTTACGTTAGCGGTTACTGCCAGTCTTAATGTTGATTCGCATCCAAGCCATGTTTGGCTTGCATAATAAGTTGTGCCATTCACTAAAGGCGTATTTGAGGGCAGTAATGCTCCAGCTGAAGATGCGTTATACCATTTCAGATTATTCCCGATAATTACAAAGTCATTGAGTGTGGGTCCCGCTGCTGAACAGAAAGATTGAGGACTAGCACCAGTGGGAGCCGGTGGTATAGCAGTTACCACTGCCTCAACAGCTGTGCGAATATCGCTAACACATGATGAGACAGTATTTTGTGATTCAGCATAATAAGTATTTCCATTGGCTAATGCAAATCCTGCGGCAAGTGCGGTACCTCCCGAAGGGGTGGCATACCAATAATAATTACTTCCCCCGGGAGGTGTTGCTGTTAAATTGGAAATCGTTGCACTTCCACAGAAAGTTTGTGATGCTGCTGCTGTTGGAGCTGTTGGTGAGGGATTCACGCTAATAAGCAAACTGGCACACGTTGAAACGCCACATGTATTTTCATAATAAGCATAATACGTTGTTGAAACTGTGGGAGTGGCTAATGTCAGAGGACTACCAGTTCCCACCAGTGTTCCTCCACAACTACCCGTAAACCATCTTAATAATGTACCGGAACCCCCTGTTACTGTCAGGTTCATATTTCCACCATCGCTTTCACAGAAGTTGTTATAATCAGTTTGAACTGAAGTTGGAGCAACTGCTAAAGGCTTAACAGTAACCGTAACGGTTGCACAGGAAGAGTTACCGCAACCGTTTTCCCAACGTGCATAATATGTTGTGGTTGTGATTGGTGAAGCTATTGAAAGCGGATTACCTGTTCCAATAACTGTACCTCCACAGCTACCTGTAAACCATCTAACAGTGATACCTGAACCTCCTGAAATACTCAGGCTTATATTACCGGGATCGTTTGCACAGAAATTATCTCTATCTACTTGAGCTGATGTGGGTGCAACAGGTAAAGGGTTTACGGTAATTAGCCCATTGCCTGAATTTGCAGGGCATACGGTAACTGATGAAGAAGTAATCTGGCATCTATAACGATAACCATTTACGCCAGGGGAGACATTGGTTAAGCCAAGTGGAGTTGTATTAGCTCCTGAATAAATTCCAGTATTTAAAGTGTTGGTCCAATTTGTACCACCATCTGTACTTGTTTGCCATTGGTAGGTTGGTACACCGGCAGGAACTGTGGCAGTTACTGAAAATGAAGTATTTCCGGCTTCGCAAATGGTCGAATTTGAAGGGCTAACAGTAATAGAAGGCAGTAATGTGTATCTGGTTACTGTAACAGTATTGGAATTTACCGTAGTAACAGGACATGTTGTTGATATATTGCAACGATAAGTAATACCGTCGATAGAAGTGACGTCTGAAATATTTAATGTATTGGTTGTTGCTCCACTAAATATACCTCCATTTGTTACATTGCCTATGGGAGCAGTCCTTCTTTCCCATTGATAAGTTAATGATGGGCCAGAAACTATAAGGGAAATGGAAGTGGGAGTTGCCGCACAGGCGAAGGTATTTACTGGTTGTGAATTGATAGTAACTGTGTTAACGTTGGTAATTAAAGGTGCTGAAATAGTTGTTGTTGCAGGCATGCAGGTACCTGTGACATTACAATGATACAGGTAATTATTCATGCCCACCGTTGCCCCAGTTATATTTAATGTGGCTGTTGTAGCATTTGAATAGACGGCATTATTTACGACATCAGTCCAAGTTATACCGGCATCAGTACTCACTTGCCATTGGTAACCTGTAACACCTCCAATAGCGCTAACTGAAAACGATGTGTTTGACCCTGCGCAAACCCAGGATCTGATGGGTGAAGTAACAATAACCGGAGGATAGTTGACCGTGAGATTAGCGACATTGCTTACTGCAATTGGAGCACATGTTGCCGAAGTTACACAACGATAACGATAACCCGTCATAGTTCTATCAACTCCCATAATAGTCAGTGCTGTGGTTATTGCCCCACTATATAAACCATTATCTATAATGTTAGTGTACGTTGTGCCGCCATCAGTACTCAATTGCCATTGAAAACCGGTTACATTGGGACTTGCTATAATCGAAAATGTTTGGTAAGTGCCTTCGCAAATGGTAATATCGGAGGGTTGTGAAATAATGGAAGGTACATCTGATAAAACGGCTGCAAGGATGGCTGCTCTGTTTTGCGTACGGCAACCATTATTGGTGGCATCTACATAATATGTTGTGTTTGAAGCAATACTTGGCGTTGTATAAGTTGTGCCAGTGGCAATAGGACTACCTCCGGTAAAACTTGTATACCAGTTTATAGTTCCTGCTGATGCAGTTGCTGAAAGTGTTTCGCTACCTCCACCACATCTTGTTCCCTGAATTATGTTGGTAATGGTTGGAGTAGCATTTACCGTTAGCGAAGCAGAACCTGAATTCACTGATGCTGCACATCCACTTGAAATTACACAACGGTAAAGGTAGGCATTCATCCCACTTGTAATGCCAACTAACACTAAGGTATCGTTTGTTATATTAGTGTAAATAGGTGAAGCAACAAGATTATTCCACCCGAGGCCCCTATTTTCCTGCCATACATAGGTTAGGCTTGCCCCAGTGGCATAAACATTAAAGGAAACATTTGCTCCGATGCATTTTTGATCGTTTACAGGGTTATTGACTACCAATATACCCGGTGATCCTACGTTCAAAACTGCCGAAGCAGAATTTGCTCCAACAGCGCAACTACTCGTTACAACGCAACGATAACGGTAATTATTCATTGCATTTATAGCGCCCGTAATCAGTAAGCTTTTAGTATTTACTCCGTTATATATTCCTGCATTGGAAAGGTTGTTCCAGGAAACACCATTGTTCACACTTTCCTGCCATTGGTATAAAAGGGATGGGCCGGTTGCTATTACCGTAAAAGTTGCATTCGACCCATTACAAACCGAAATGTCATTGGGTTGATTTACAATAATAGGTGTAGTTCCTACTAGTAATAAAGCCGCATTGGAATAATTAGTATTACAATCTGTTATGAGGGCACACCTGTATTGGTAATTATTCATCGAAACAATTGCGCCGGTTAAACTCAGGGTTGAAGTTGTTGCTCCTGAATAAACTCCTCCATTGGTAACATTACTCCAGGTACTTCCATTATCAGTACTAACCTGCCATTGATTTGAAAGATTTGTACCTGCTGCCGTCACTGAGAATGAAGCATTACTGCCAATGCAAATATTTTGACCTACAGGCTGAGCGGATACTTTAGCTTGAGCTTTTATAATATCTATATGTACAATACCTTGCGAACAGGCAGGTGTTGTATAATTATCACATAGCCTGTAAATAAACATATCAGGTCCAGTGTATCCGGCAGTGGGTGTATAAAGATAGGTTCCGTTAGCGTAAATAGTTAAGGTGCCATGAGCAGGTGCAGTAACAGGTGTAGTGTTAATGCTAACCACATCACCAGCGTTAGCATCACCAGCATTAAGAAGTAAGCTACTTCCGGTTAACGGTTTGTTCATATATGTAAAAGCCGCATTTTCACCTGCATATGGATAGTCATTTTGGACTAGCGAACGAACGGGTTCAACGCTAATTTTGAGGTTTGCTTTTTTGCAAACTTGTGCTGCATTTTTATCACAGACTTCGTAATCTATATTTATGGAACCAGTAAAATGCGAAACTGGCGCAAATGTGCAGGAGCCATCATTACCATAAGAGAATGCTCCGGCATATACATAGTCATCGCCAAAACGGTCTTTTCCCCCAAGAGAAACAGAGCCATTAATCAGATGATTACCGCTATTTGTAGGATTGATAAATCCGTTAAAAATAAGTGTATCGCTTTGTGGATCAATATCATTTGTAAGAACATTGAGTGTTACGGGGACATTCATATAGGTTACCACGTTATCGTTTAGCGGGGTAGTATTATTTGAATCATCACAACCCTCAACTACCTGAATTTTCAATTTTGCAAAAGCTGTGGCATGGTAACTGTAATTATCAGTACTTTTATAAGTAAGATCGACTGTGCCAATAAAGTTATTGGCAGGAGTATAGGTATAAGCACCTGTATTTACGATGGTTAATGTGCCTGCATTTGCAATAGCAGCACCTGCATTGTTTGTTCCAGCTACGGTAAGAGGACCGGTATTAATGTAAGTATTGGTTGTAGGATCATAGAAACCACCAAAAGAAACTGTGTTAGATTCCACATCAAAATCATTGGAAAGCACATTTCCGGTAACTGCTGTATTTTTTGTAGTAATATTATTGTCATTAGCTGCAACTACAAAGTTGTAACATCCCAAAAATCCTGAAGGCAATTCACTCTTTTTTACGGTTGCCTTAACTTTGCCATTACTACCGTTGGTAGCACCGTAGGGAATTGGGCCGGCTGTTAATCCACTTAAACCACAGCGAACAGTACTTGCATAATTGACGGATGATGTAGAAAATATAACACCACCTCCGCCACCACCACCGGGTCCATGAGGAGCACCCCCGCCTGTATTAGTGCCTCCTGCACCTCCGTTGGCTAAAACTCTAACACCGGTTAATGAATTATTTGAAACTAATAAAGTACTACCACCTGCGCCACCGCCTCCTGATGCATCATTAGTTACCGTATTGTTAGCATCGGCACCACTGACATCTATGGTACCGGTATTGTTGATTCTGTCAGCATAAATTATAACGATACCTCCACCTGCAGCCCCGCTACTTGCGAATCCGTCAAATGGCCCGCCAGTGCAACCTCCACAATCGTCGCCAGTGCCATTATTGGTTGAACCAGCACCGCCGCCACCGCCAAGCACCATTCTGTTTGCATTGGCAGCCATAAATAGAGCACCAGGTTCGCCGCCTGAGGGAACTGCGTTACTCCATGCATTACCTCCTTTTCCACCGCTACCTCCGTTGGCCCCTCCACCACCGCCTGTGTTCATTTGGTTATCTGGCGGACTACCATCTGAACCTCCACCGCCAGCATTTCCGGGAGCTCCCTGGGCCATACTACCTGACGGATATCCTTCCACTCCTGTATTTAATTGAACTCCACTGTTATTCACATACATTGGAGTTCCTGCAATTCCTTCACCTTTACTGGCATTATGATTAACTGTTGCTAATGTCACATAATCAGTATACGGTCCACCCGCTCCTGTTAATATGCGCCCTGCACCTCCACGGAATCCTTTACCTTTGCCATTGATGTTTTTCCCATTCATATCCAGTGTATTGGCGACAGAGATACAAAAGATACCGCCTGTGGTGCCATTCCATGCCGGAATAGTAATATCGGCAGTTAATTGTAAATTCAAATATTGTGGAACTTTGATCACCTGAAACCTTCTTTGTCCATGATTGGCGGCAACGTACACATCATTTATATAGCTGTATACCAATGCCGATGATATATTTAAGACTCCGCCGGTAATTGGTACTGCGTTTGAGGCTGTCACAAACTCATACGTTCCGGCAGTCATATTTGTATTGTAAAGTAATCCATTTGCAAATCCTCCCAAAACGCCATCTCCATAGGAATCATTATTAGTGGCGTTGAAATTTCCACCCTGAACCTGGATAATCATCAACTTATCGCCTACGGCTATTGCTGAACCGGCATCACCAGTCAGGTGTGCTCCTATGGTTATCGAAACTGCACCAGCACTTGCGTTAGCTGTTCCTGGATAATAAGTATTCGGAACTGTTCCGAGCGTGGCTGTGGGATCAGTACCAGGATTGTCGCAAGCCGGCATAGGTATCGGATTTTGATTAACCGTTATGGTTACGGCAGCAGTATCACATTTGGAAGGGGTGCCATTATCACAAACTGCATAAATAAATAAATCATTTCCATAATAGCCTGCAGTGGGAGTATAACTAAAGTCGCCATTGGCCAATAAATTGAAAGTTAAGGCATGCGACGGGGTGGCAATTAAAGTAGCTCCTAAAGCAAGCGAGTTATTTTCCGGATCAATATCGTTTGAAAAGACATTGCCAAATACATTGGTGTTTTGCGATGTGATATAATAATCATCGGCTGCAACAGGACCTTTATTTATGGTAATGTTGCAGGTAGCAATTAAATCGGTACGTGTAGGTGGTGTAAAACTATTTTTAGTAACAGAGGCATTGGGTACAACTGTTTGCACATCCATAATTGCAGCCGGAAGGCCGCTGTCGTAGAAATTTATCCCTAATGCATCGGTTCCAAAAGATGATCCGGCTAAATTTTGGGTTATGCCTGAAAAGTAATAGTTTCCCTTACCGGTTACGATGCCATTGTTATCGAAATTGATACCTTTTGTAACGCCATCAATTGTCTGAAACCATGTAACACCAGCAGCATTGGTTATTTTTTTCCCAGCAGCATCCGCAATTATAAAACCATAGTTATTCAAAGCACTGGTTGTATTGCTGTTGGTTAGATTGCCATCGGTAATCAAGGTGCAGTAATTGTAAAATAAGGAGCCAGCTCCCGTAGTAAATGTCACATCTCCAGTTATAGCTATTTTTCCATAATTTATAAAGCTTGAAGCATTACTGAATGTGGATGTTACATTAAAATAGCCATAGTTATACACATTGGTGGTGATGTTACCGGTATAAGTACCTGAAAAATTTAAAGTACCCTTATTGGTGATTGAGGACCCGGTAGTTGCCAGTATAAAATTCGGGACAATGGTCATGCTGCAACCTTCGTAGTTATTCAACGTTGAAATACCGCTTAGCGTTAACCCACCTGGGCTAGTGGTGGTTCCATAGTTTTCAATTCTAAAACCTGTGCCTGTGGTTATCGCAGGCAACAAGGCAGAACTATTATTATTAATGGTTATGGTTCCTGCTGATGGATTAGGCATTGAAACAGGATTAAAAGCAGCTCCACCCGAGATGCAAATTTTCGCACCGAACGGAAATGCTGAAATCGTCCCTGTAAATGTACCACCGGTTATGCACAAAATATCGGAAGCAGTGAGAGTATAGGTTGCACTTGTGCTCGATGAAATTGTCATAGTACACCCAGTACACTGGGCATTAGCTAAATTGTAAAGGGTAGTCAGTAACAAAACAATTATTAGCAATCCTTTTGTTAGATTTCTCATATAATAACTTTAAAGTTGATATTCAATAAATTAAAACCTGGGCTAAAGGTTGGGGAAGTTATACCATCACTAGTTGGTTAATAGCTGTTTGGCACGTTTAAATTCATATGAATCTTATACTACGTTTTCATGACAAGGTTTTAAAAATTTGATGAAACCATGTTTTTTGATGGCTAAAGTTTAATTTAATGCATTAAGATGCACTTTCAGGAACTTCGATTTTTGCTCTGCTTGTTTCCCTCGATAATTTTTTATCTGCTGTTCTTTCGAATTTAATTCTTAATCCTTTTGAGGTTAAAAAATGGTATCCTTAATCAGATATATCTCTAGTTTTGTGCATTTTACCTTTTCAAAGTTGTAATCAATTTTCACATTTTTCAGGCATTATTATAAAGTTAACAATCTATAACTTAAAATCCTAGCTAATTTTTAATTTTATGTGTTTTTACTGTCAAAGTTTCAATGGCACTTTATTTCATTGAGATGCACACTGTGTTATGGTTGCGTTTTCCGTGACAGCTGAGCAGGTATGCCCGGCATGTTATATAGTGTGTGATTTGTTCTAACGTATTAAGCAATCGTTATCGTATTAATGTCAGGCTTCCTGTTATTTGCTTTGAGCCATCTCCTAATTTAATAACATAATAATAAGCACCTGTAGGCATATTTTTTCCTCCCGAATTACCATCCCATGGTTTATCATATCCATGGTCCGACCTAAAAACTTCGTTCCCCCAGCGATCATATATTTTTATAGTCATATTAGGATAATTCTGATACCCTTTAATTTGCCAGTAATCATTGTGTCCGTCCCCATTGGGTGTAAAAGCATTCGCTATTTCCAGTTTTTGTTGTGGTGAACATTGCAAAATATTTATCGTATCAGCACCAACACAACCATTTGCATCACTTACATTAACCCAAATTTGTCTATCGCCATCGTGGGCCATAATGGTTTGTGAGGTGGCACCATTGCTCCATTTGTAAAATGTTCCTTTTTCTCCTGCGTCCAGTAATAATTCATTCGCGGCACAAAGCATAGTATCGTTTCCAAGATTGATTGCAGGACGTGGCCAGATGGTTAACGTATGCGTATCTTTAGCTTTAATCGTAAGATCTCCAAATGAATCCTTAACACTTGTAATTTTAATGCTTCTGGAAGCATCGTCTGCAGTTGTCGTATTATTAAGGAAATCAATTGATGATGGTATATCCAGTTTTGCTGTACGATCAGCCACTATGATTGTTGCAATGATGTTAGAACCGTTCATTGTGTATTGTACGTTCACTGTTATAGGGTATGAAACTGTGCCTGTATAACTAAGGTCAACTGGATACCCACCAGTTGCAGGACATTGGTTTGTTCCAGTTGTATTCAAAAACTCTACAGTTCCTGTTGACCCAACGTTTACATCCAATGATTGCAAAGGGCCAGTGCAGCCCCCGAAGACCACAGGGTTTGCTTCTTGCATTTCAATTATAAAATGCCCTGTCTTTAACCATTTGGTATTTTGAATGGATGCATTAACTCCTGCTGTCATGATAAAGTCGATATCCGGTATTGCCGCGGCACCTTTTGTGTATGCACCATTGGAGGTATAAATTATCCACCTATACTGGTTAGGAATACCATCACAAACAGTATATGCCACCTCATAAGTATGTGTTGAATTTACTTCTACGTTATCTGAAACCGCTACACCTGGTTGAGTGGGAGGTGTGGTTGTTTGGCCATAAGAGTGGGTCATTGCTAACACTGTCCATAAAATTCCAAAAATTCGCTGTTTATATTTCGTTCGTTTTAATTTACTTGGTTGTTGAAAAATGCCGATCAGAGAAGAATATGATACGAGGGAAGAAATAAAAACTATGTTGATTTTTATATAGATAGGATTACTTTTATAATTGAAACTGCGGGGTTTAATTTTCCATAGAATATTCTTCCGTATACAAACAGTTAAAAAAAACAAAAATGTTATGTATTTATTTATACACATGTTGTAGTCCAACTTGTATCTATGAGGGGTAAAATATGTAGGCTTGTCTTAATTAGGCGGGTTTAATAGAAGCGTACAATCTTTATACGGAAACTGTAATCCAATGTTGAGTATTAATTGAAGATAAAATAAATTATCTAACAACATTTTGAACACCTAGTAGATCCATATTTTAAACTTATCAACTTAATAGAAGTGTGGATAAAATAAGGTGAGGTAAATTACCCTTAAGCAAAACATATATCACCTGATAATATTTTTCTATTTATGAGGAATAAACGTATAAACAATGAACTTGGGTAGATAATTATTATCTGCATAAAAATAAACTTACATTGGTTAGATGTTAAAAAAATGCACAATACTAAGCAGAAACCGTACATTAAGGGTATGGATTTTATATGGAACTGCTATGGTCCAGTGTTTTTTTTATAATTTAAAAGCTCAACAATTACCGCTATACAGTCAATATACATTTAATACTTTTTTACTTAACCCCGCAACAGCTGGTGCAGAAGGATACACCGCAATTAATCTTACAAATAGGGAACAATGGATCGGAATTGAAGATGCTCCGCGCACATATGCTCTGAGTTTACAAGCCAGGATTATGAAAAGAAATAACAACACCAGCGCTTCTGTAAAAAAAAGGTATCGATTGAGGAGTGGGAGAGTTGGGTTGGGGGTATATATTTTTAATGATCATGCAGGACAGATTAATCAAACCGGGGCGCAATTTACCTACGCTTATCATATCCATTTATACAAATCACAACTTTCATTTGGCGCCACTTTCAGTCTCCTTCAATACATGATCAACGCAAACGATTTAAAAGTATTTGATAAGACCGACGATCAGATCAATAATAATAAACTTCAGGTATATGTTCCTGACCTGAATGTTGGCGTTTATTATGCAGATCAGAATAAATTCGTGGGTTTGTCTGCTTTACAACTTTCCCGCTCATCCCTTAACATAAGTAACTATAACGATAAGGATTTCCGGATATACCGGCATTTTTATCTAACCGGTGGTTTTAAATATGATCTTGATGCACAAAATATGCTGGAGCCCTCATTCTATATTAAAACTTCAGAAGAGTTACGTGTGCAGACAGATGTCACTTTAAAATTTATTCATAACAGGAAATTTTGGTTTGGATTAGGATTTAGAACTGGGACCACTTTTATTTGCTCACTGGGCATGAATGTGGGCAGGTTTTATGGAGGTTATGCCTACGATTACTGCCCTAAGGGACTAAACAATGCATACGGATCGCACGAATTAATGTTGGCTTTGAAGCTAGGCGACAATGTACGACGTTACAAATGGATTGAGAGATATTAATCAAAATAGACTTTAGAACCAAGCGTCAAGAATCAAGGCAGGATATCATCATAATTTTAGAATTCATAAGTGTGAAGTAATTACGACGGTTAACTGCCGATTAAAAGGCCTCAAACCTCAAAGTTTTCCAAAACCTTGGAGTCCTTGCTATCATTTAAATTGTTGCTTCGAAAATTAACCCGAATGCACAATTTGCCTATTCTCACTCTTCTCTCAACGCCTCAATCAGATGACCTTTTAAGGCATATTTTGTAAGAAAAACGATCCAACATAAGCCAACCGTAAAAACAACAAGGACGAGTAAGGAGAGAAAAGCAATGTGAATAGTAAAGGCCGGCGAGAGCAAAGAAGGTAGGATTCCGATAAAAGCGGATAAAACCCCGCAAAAAATTCCGCTTACCAGTAATAATATATTTTCGGTTAAAATCAACCGGAGTACCTGTTCCTTTTTGTATCCTATGGCTGTTAGTAATGCCAATTCCTTTCTACGTTCGAGCATATTGCGAAAAAGGATTATTCCAAGACCAAAGGTTCCAATGATGATCCCTAATCCACCCAATGCCATAAATACATTTAGATAGGTATTTTCGATCGAATTAAATTCGGCAAGTCTTGTGGGTGCCGGTGTGATATCAATCCCGAAATCGGTAAGGCTTTTAGAGAGAATTTCTGAGATTTCCTTTTGCTTTGCTTGCGGGGCATCGATCAATATTATTTTTGAACCTCCGGAGGAAGGAAATTGATTTTGGAAAATACTGTCGGCTATGAGGATACTACCTTGAAATATCGAGTTATCAAGTCCTCCGGAAAGACGGAACCTGATCCTGTCACCTTGTTCGTTTAAATAAGTTAGCGTATCACCAATAGATTTTTTCAGGCCGTATTGAATCACGGTTTGATCGGCATAGGCTGGAAATACCATGTTGTGGACGGAGTTATTTAATGCAAGCCAGGGATGTCCTTTGTTTATATTTTTGCAAAGTGACACAAAAGAAAACGATCCCCGCTTGTCGAATTCTTCCGGGCTCACACCAATGATACGTGGATTACCTACCTGGTTAAGATTAAGGCAGCTGGCATCATCTCCCTGCAAGCTTTGCAACTGGTAAAAATGAATATTATTCAGAATCCTTACATCATCCGCTATCAAATTGTTTTTGCCGGTTTTGGAATTGAGATCGAAGGGCACCGGTAATGAAGTTTCGGCCCACAAAGCATAACCTCCCGTGCCGGATTCAGGTAAATTCTCTGTACCATAGAATGTTTTTTGGTAAGCGCCGGTTAATATGATACTAAATGTCCCAATTCCCAATACCAGAACAATCGTTATGCTTCTGGCTGCGTTTCTGCCAGCATTTTTTAAGGCTAAATGTAGATATCCGGGTAATACTTGTTGGCTTTTAGAAGGTCTTCTTATGAGATAAATTATTAAGGAAGTGCTTCCGGTTAACAATAAACCTCCGGCCGATAAAAACAGGGTTGCATTTTCATAGGCAGAAATTATCACGGAAATGCCGGCTAATAAAGCGGCACCAGCGATTCCTGCAAAAGCCAGGTATTTAGATAATACAAATTTGCGGGGTTGAGACGTTTTTATGAAAAACCTCCAAGGTTTTGAAAGCCTTTGAGGTACTGGGCTATCATTGCCTTTTACTAAAGCTGCCACGGGTTGTTTTAATTTTCGAAGCGTAACCAGGTAAATGGAAATTAAACTGAGCATGATCCCTGAGCCTGCGCCTATAGCTAATGTTGAAGGGAGGATAAATACTTCCAGATTATTTGTTCTCACTGCATTATGCCAAACCGAATTTAACCCCGCTAATAAACCTTCGTTATACAATATTCCCAAAGCAGCCCCAAAAACACCTCCGATCAGAATAATGATGGCAGATTCGGTAAGTTGCATTTGTATAATTTTCCTTTTGTTAAAGCCCAATCCGGAAAGAATAGCAGTTTCCCGGGATCGTGTTTCAGTATTTAAAGTATAGATAAGGATCGTCAGTAAAATTCCAGCTGCAATAATAAAAAAACTCAAACTGAGAAATAGTTCACCAAAATCAACCCCATTGTTTGCGGCTTGTAACCCGGTCTCCTGCGCTTGAACAATGCCGATACCAAGATCGCGGGGTTTTAATTTTTGCGCTATAGCATTTTGTAAATTATTTAACGAGATATCTTTTTTATTAAAACGGATGGCAGTGAGCTTGCCAAACTGATTACCCCATAGTTTCTGCCCGGTCTGAATTGAAATAAATGCTTTGGGAGTGCCTTTATAATCATTCCAGAATTTTTCGTCTTTGTCTCTGATCTTTTTTAAATCGATAGGTACGCTCGTATTCCAGTCGCGACAGCTTCTGGCATCTGCCAATCCCGGAAAATCCGGTATCAATGAGCTATTGATGAAATTATTGTGCGTAGGAACTACCTTTTTAATTACAAAGCGTTTGCTTTTTACGCTTAGTGTACGCAATGGTCCAATAACATAATAATCGAGGGTAACCGAGTCGCCTGTGGAAATGCCCAGATCGTCCGCTAACCATTCTGTTATTATAATGTCATCTTTTTGTAAGTTTTCCGGAAATGCAGATGTGGAAACGGCGGCTACAAAGGAATAAGGAGTTTGTCTGGTAGAGTGCCGGACAGCGTTTACAAGATAGGTTAGTATTTCTTCCTGGGGTAACTTTATGCTGAATAATGCTTTTGATACAGAAGGTTCTATGAAAATACGATCCGATGAGACTTCGTACTGACCTGATTCTTCCAAGTTCTTTATTTTTATACCTGCATCTTCAGTTTTCCAGGTTTTATCCAAAACATGATCCAAAGAATCTTTCCGGAGGTTATGTCTTAGATTATCCGAAAACAGGATAACATTGGCACGTTTAGCAAGGTTGAGTTTGCTTGTTAAAAATTCAAGGGAAACAAAGATATTAAAAGGTGCGGCCTGGTTATTTCGAAGACTGAAACGGCCCATGTTTTGATCGTTAATTATACCTTTAACATTTAATCTTATACCCAAGGAAGGCTTTGCTTCAGAAGCAAATGGAGCATTGATTGGGACAGGAGATACATTTTCTACCCGCAATAGAAATTCATCCCCTTTTTTCAGTTGTAGTTGCTGTGCGATATTATCACTGATGAGGGCTTCATCGGCATCCAATGCAGGCATACGCGCTCCTGTAACTGCTTGAAAACTGCTGTCGATACCGATAACAGAGCCACTGTTGATTCTGTTTTTAGTTTCAGGATTGATAACAATGCCTTGTAATGTTAAAAGGGGGGAAGCAGGTATTTTTAGCTCCGTGGCAATGTCGCGCGCTAAGTCAGTCCTCACCAACCTGTTACCTGCTACTAATGCATAGCG
The DNA here is from genome assembly GCA_964478555.1 of uncultured Bacteroidales bacterium. Classification (GTDB taxonomy): domain Bacteria; phylum Bacteroidota; class Bacteroidia; order Bacteroidales; family JAAUTT01; genus JAAUTT01. The sequence goes on from CAYZNC010000072.1 coordinate 14,931, forward strand.
GGTATTTCCTAAACGCATTTCAACAAGCTTTCGCAGGCTAAATCTGATGGAATCGCCCATGATAAGCGCACCTGTCAAAACAGCAGTGCTTATTACGGTGCCGACAAGAACTGCTATATGCTGTTTCCTGAAATACCATAAACTCCTGCGTATGTACTTGTAAAAGGACATGTTGATTATTTGTTTTATCTGGTTCTCATCAATTTTTAATTCGCCCGCATTTTAAAAAATCATATTAAATAAAAACCCCACTAATATGATTCCGATTGCCAATATGCCAACAAAGGCAAAGATCAGCTTTAACTTCAAAACTTTTTTTAAAATAATAAGTTCGGGCAGCGATATGCCTATAACTGACATCATAAAGGCAAGGGCTGTCCCCAGCGGGACTCCTTTTTCTATTAACGAAAAAGCAACCGGAACAGCACCCGCAGTGCAGGAATACAGGGGCACTCCAATTAAAACCGATAATGGAACGGCGTACCATGTTGACTTATGTAAAACTGACACAAAATAACCTTCCGGGACATAGCCATGAATAAGAGCTCCAATAGCTAACCCCGCAACTACATACATCCATATTTTTGATAAAATATTCTTTACTGCATTAAAACCTTTGCCAATTCTGCCGTCGATGGTTAGTTCAGGTTTCGGTAAAAGTGGATTTTCATTGGGTGTTTCGTAAACCCAATCCTGGACCCACTTTTCCAACTTAAGTTTTCCCACAATCCAACCCGCTAAAACGGCAATTGTTAGACCTGCCAATACGTATATGATTCCTGTTTTCCAGCCGAATAATCCGATAAGCATAATCACTGCCACTTCGTTTATAAGTGGTGCCGCTATCAGAAATGAGAACGTAACTCCAAGTGGGATGCCAGCTTCAACAAAACCCAGGAAGAGCGGAATTGCTGAGCAGGAACAAAAAGGTGTGACAATTCCCAGCATCGCAGCCGAAAAATTTCCTACCAACAGCGGTTTCCCTTCCAAAGCATTTCTTGTTTTAGCGGGAGAGAAGAAGGAACGCACTATACCCATCAAAAAAATGATCATGATGAGTAATAGGGTTACTTTCAAAAAATTATTGAGAAAAAACCACATTGAATCCGGAAACTTACTACCCTCATGCAATCTAAAAACAGTAAAGAGAAGGGTATACGAAATCCTGTCCTTGAAGTAGAATATAAAAAGCCAGAAAGGGAAAAGTAACAAACCTATGTTGAGATTTTTGTGCATGACGAAGTGTTTTAAACTAATCCTGTACGGTAAATGGCAATAATTTTCCGTCGGATAACCTGTATATGTTACTCATCCTTTTAGCAAGGCTGGAAGAATGGGTAACCACTACAATGGCCACTGCCAGTTTCTTTTTCATATCCAGCAATAAATCTCCAAGCTGCTCAGCAGATTCCTGATCTAAAGAACCAGTGGGCTCATCAGCAAGAATTAACTCAGGATCGTTGATAAGTGCCCTCACAATGGCAGTTCGCTGGCATTCTCCAACTGACATTTGGCCCGGAAATTGATTTATCTTATCGGAAAGGTCCACAATCTGCAGTAAATCCATTGCCCGTGCGAGTGCTTTTTTATGTAAAGTCTTATCTTTTTGAGGAAGTACCGGAAGGAGAACATTTTCGATAAGGTTGAGTTGTGGCAGCAGATGGTGCAATTGAAACATAAATCCTATATGCCGGTTACGAATATCTGCAAGCGCCGATTCTCCAAGAGAATGAATTTCCAAACCATTAAATTTTACTATACCTGAGGCAGGAGTGTCGAGCGTACCCATTATGTTCAGTAATGTGCTTTTACCAGACCCTGAAGGACCGACGATGGCGATGGTATCGCCCCGTTCAACGTTTAAGGAAATATTCTTCAGAACATCTCTCCTGGTATGATCATTTCCGTAAAATTTGCTGATGTTCAATAATTCCAGCATGTTGTGAAATATTTTAGCATTCATTTACTCGGAGGGTAAAAGGCAAAAGAAGGAGTGCAACAGCTTTTGTAACCTCGTAACCCTTGTAACTTTGTAACGTATATTACCTTTTTAGGCACCAAATTTAATCAAAGTTTGTAACTTTATATTTTTGATTGTGCTTTCACTTCTTCAAATCCACTATTTAATAAAAATGTTATGGTTAGAAACAGAAGATTTGCAAAAGAACTGGCTCATATATATCACCTTCAGGATAGGCCGTTAGAATGGTTTGAAGAACTGTATCAAACAGGAAAGTCTGACATGTCCTTAATTCCCTGGGCCGATATGACCCCAAACCCAAATCTTCTGGAATGGTTTAAGGAATTGGAAAACATAAAGAAAATTGCGCTTACCAAAAATTGCCTTGTAGTTGGTTGTGGTTTAGGGAATGATGCAGAGTTTCTTGCAGATTATGGGTTCCATGTTGATGCTTTCGACATTTCACCAACCGCAATTGAGCTTTGTAAGCAAATGCACCCCCAATCGAAAGTGAATTATTTTTGTGATGATGTTACCGAACCGCATTATTTGGAAAAATATGATTTTGTTTTTGAGGCATATACGTTACAAGTTTTACCTGCAAATTTGCGAAAAAAAGGAATAACCAATCTAATTGAAGCGGTAAAGCCTAAAGGTCAGATGTTACTCATATGCAGGGCAAGAGATAAAAATGAAGATAAAGGAGATATGCCCTGGCCATTAACCAAACAGGATATTCATAACTTTTATTTTCATTTCAGAGTATTGAAATTTGAGGATTATTTGGATCAGCACGAGGAAACTCCCGTGCGAAGGTTCAGAATTTTGTTCGAAAGATTGGAAAAGAAGCGGAACAAATTATCACATCTTTTGAAAAGGAATGCATAAATCCTTGCTTAACCCCTTATGTTAGATATTGCCACATTTCAACTAATCCATTATATTTACAGGATCAAATTTTAATTAAATAAACATTGAAGACAGACCTGGCCTCAATCATTGATTCGTTTTCGAAACATCACATAATGATCATTGGCGATGTAATGATCGATTCCTATTTATGGGGAAAAGTGGAACGCATATCGCCTGAAGCTCCTGTACCTGTAATTACAAGCACGAGCGAAGAAAATCGGCTGGGAGGAGCAGCCAATGTTGCCTTAAACATACAATCTCTGGGTGCAATTCCTGTTCTATGTTCGGTTATTGGGGATGATTTGCAAGCGGATACGCTTTATGAATTGTTCCAGAACCAGGCTATGACTAATGAAGGTATCCTGCGTGATAAGAGACGCCTTACCACAGTTAAAACGCGTGTTATCAGTAACCATCAGCACCTTTTACGAGTCGACCGGGAAATTGATTCACCTCTCTCATCTGACATTGAGCAACGATTTATCGGCCATATCCTGTCTATTCTCAGTCGAAATAACATAAGTGCCATTATTTTTGAAGATTATGATAAAGGTTCTATCACACCAAAGATCATTAACGCGGTAGTGAGCGAAGCCAATAAACTTAATATTCCCACACTTGTTGATCCAAAGAAAAGAAATTTTGGAGCTTATCACGATATTAGCCTGTTTAAACCCAATTTTAAAGAATTAAATGAAGGTTTGAAGGTGGAAGCCAGCAAAACTAATCCTGAAAGTTTACATGAGGCAGCTCAATTGCTTCATAAGGAGAAAAATATTGCTTTGGTAATGATTACCCTCTCGGAAGCAGGGGTGTTTATTAGTAATGGCAAAGAGCATAAGGTAATGCCCGCTCACATCCGTGCTATTGCTGATGTATCCGGTGCAGGCGACACAGTAATCGGTGTGGCAAGTCTTTGCCTTGCTTCCGGTCTTGACCCTTTTGTTACCGCTGCCATTGCAAATACGGCGGGTGGGTTGGTTTGCGAAAAAGTAGGAGTAGTGCCTATCGATAAGGAGTTGTTGAAAGCAGAATTGATATGTCTTGGCTTATGAGAAATTATAAATAGGAATTCTTCACTTCTGCTTTTGTTTCTCTACCCAAATTAAAATAAATACCAAAAAACACACCAAAATCCCGGTACCTGATCTGTTTTGTATCTGCAAAATTAAAAGCAGGTACAAACTGCATCTCAGCTTTAATGTTTTTGCCTCCTGCCCTTAACGTCAGGCCGGGTTCAAAAAAATACATATCTGCTCTTTTCCGTCCCGCAAGGTACATATCTTGAGATACATCGTCTTTATTATCTCCCATTTCCAATGTACTTCTCAGATTATAGTAGGTAAGTCTTATAAATTTAGGAGAAAAACCGAATTCAAAATGATCTTTTACGTTCAGCCCAATAACAGGCTGAATATAAATGTTATAGTTATTGCCAAACTGTTCGAATTTATAATCATTTACAAGATCTTGTGTATGATAATAATCTATTCCCCCAAAACCGGCGCTACCTAATATTCCAAAAATTGCAGGGCCTAATTTAGTTACATATCCACCTCCCAGATTTATATTATAAATTTCGTCTTCGCGGTGAACACGCCCGTTATTTTCTTCATTATTACTTGTAAAGATGTCGTCCCAATTATTAAGACCCTTTGTATTTCGATAATATCCGGTTGAAAATATGGTGATATGATCTGTTATGAAATATCCAACCTGACAATTACCTTTTCCGGCGCTTATCTTCCAATCGTTTTTTTGATTATTCAGTGGAACATAATGAGGATTAGAAACATACTCATACCCGGAACAGCTGCAAATTAATATAAGGGAAAGAAGGGCGAAAGAATTTCTCATAAGCAGACGATTGGTTAGATTGTTTTACAAAGGTAGAAGAAATATTATACTTTAAGTGGTAAGTAAGAATTAGATAGTCGTAAGTATGTAGTAAAAAGTATCAAGTGCTCCATAAAAATTTCATTAAGCTCCATTAATTCTTTTACTAAAAGGGATACACAAATACTGGGTGGCGGCCATAATTAAAATGAAAATCACAATCGCAAAACTTACCGGTAAAAACAAATAAAGCAAATAAAAGATAGTAAGGCTTGCAATACGCCCACTTGCGGTAAACGCTTCCACATCTAAAATATAAGCGTAACTCTTCCGGCAATCCTGTTTCTTAACGGTCTTAATAACCTCCAGTACGGTGGCCCTGATGGGAAAATTAAGAATAGGTTCGGCTAAAAACATCAAAAAGATAAGAATGTAGGTACCCAAAACAACATTGTGGTTAAAGAGTAAGGCAAAGGCAATGGCTCCTATAGTAAGTATCCACGATCCCAGCGAAACTACCTTTGTACGGTGTTCTACGCCTGATTTGCTGCTGATCACATATACAATTACTACGGCAATCAGATATCCTATGGCATTAACGGTGCCCACAAAACTTTCACCGCCTACGAATTTCATGATAAATACGGTAGGAATTAAATAAATAGTTCCCTGGAAGAAGCCCAGCGTCATGAGTAACAATCTTACCTTCTGCCATTCCTTTGAATAGCTTGAATATATAAATTTACCCAGTCTTACCGACAAATGCTTCACACGAAAGGTGATGATGGAAAGCGATACGACAAGTATAAAAGCCAGCAGAAGAGTAGAACGGTAAGCAAATGCGGGAGAGAACCAACCCATCTTTATGCCTTTGCCGATGTATATACCAATCACAAAAGGTGTAATAACCCTTCCCAGGCTGATGAAAATAAAGTCGATACCTGAAAAGAAATCGCGATTGGTTTTATTGGTAAGCACCAAGGTGAGATAGTTACGTGCCGCCCAGTATATACCCACACCTAACCCTGTAGAAGCTCCGTAGAACACAATACTGAACCAGCTTATATCGTGTTGGGGGAGCGAAAACATAAGCACAATGGTTAAAAAGCATAACCAGGCTCCTCCGAGTAACAATGTCTTTATATGAATTCTGGCGGAAGCGTACCCGGTTAAAACAAAGCCTGCTATAATGCCTGCAAAATTGAAAATGCAGTATAACAGGTTCATTTCGAGGTTTCCCTTGCTCGCACTAAAAATAAAAGTATTGGAAAAGATAAGATAAAACGGGCCAAACAGGCTAAACAAAAGGTTAGAAACAATGAACTTACGTGCGTTGGCACTAAAAATTTCATACCTGGCTTTTTGTTCCTTCCACAACCTCTTCATACTACTCCTTCAGCACAGAAATAAAGATGGCAAAATTACATACTTATTGCATAATCTGCCTAACATGTCATGTGTTTTTCATTAGAATTAAGCCATAAAATTTCAATAGCCCGGAATTGAGCTAACCATGAACTCTCACGAAAACTAAGTGTCAATCCGTTAAAATTAATTTTTAAAAATTGGAAATTTTGTAATACTTTCGCGCCGTTGGAGATGTGAATGAAATTTTGTTTCCCGGCACAATCATATCTCTCGTAACCACACATTTTCACACACACTATCGGGGTGTAGCGCAGTTGGCTAGCGCACTACGTTCGGGACGTAGGGGTCGGAAGTTCGAGTCTTCTCACCCCGACTTTTAGGGTTTCCAAAACCTAACAAAAGTTCTTAAATCCG
>CAYZNC010000073.1:0-18109 GCA_964478555.1 uncultured Bacteroidales bacterium
GCACACGTCTGATCGTGACACTTATTAATGAGGCATGCGAAGCACTCATGGAAGGCGTTGCTCAAATCGAAAGCATTGATGATACTATGAAATATGGCTACGGATTGAAATTTGGGCCCTTTGAGTTGGCGGACCGGATAGGCTTGGACAAGATTCTTAAGTATATGGATAATCTTTACGAGGAATTTGGTTTGCAAAAGTTTAAGGCTTCACCGATCATTAAGCGTCTGGTTCGTGCCAATAACCTCGGTCGTAAAACAGGCAAAGGTTTTTATACCTATCACAATGAAAAGAAAACCGGTCAAAATATAACTTCAACGGAAATTAGATAGCTTGAAGTTTTACAGAAATTAAAATAATATTACATAATGAAAGTCATTGTTTTAAATTGTGGAAGTTCTTCAATCAAATATCAACTGTTCGAAATGGATGGTAATCATGTTTTAGCCAAAGGAGTGGTTGAAAAAATAGGACTCCACGGGTCCTTTATAAAACACGAGCGTAACGATGGAGATAAACTCTTGCTTGAAGGCGATATATATGATCATCAGGCTGGAATTGAGTACGTTTTAGGAATTCTTTCCAGCGCAAAACACGGTAGTATCAAAAGTTTTGAAGAAATAGATGCTGTAGGGCACAGAGTTGTTCATGGTGGAGAAAAATTTAACACCAGTGTACTAATTAATGAGGATGTAATTAAAAACATAGAAGAATGCATTGACATTGCCCCACTTCATAACCCTCCTAATCTTAATGGTATTTATGCCATGCAGGCTTTGCTTCCCAATATTCCGGAAGTAGCTACTTTTGATACGGCATTTCATCAAACAATGCCTGATTATGCATACAATTACGCCATACCTTATTCATTATATAAAAAATATGGTATACGCAGGTATGGATTTCATGGATCGAGTCATCGGTATGTTTCTGCACGTGCCTGCGAAATATTAGGGGTTGATTATAACAAACAACGAATTATTACCTGCCATTTGGGAAATGGGGCTTCAGTTGCTGCCATAAAAAATGGGAAATCTATAGATACCTCTATGGGAATGACACCCGTTGAAGGACTGATTATGGGTACAAGATGTGGCGATATGGACCTGGGTGTTTTAACCTATCTGATGACACGTGAAGAACTCGATATTAGTACAGCAAACACACTTATTAACAAGCATAGCGGAATGCTAGGAATTACCGGCGTTTCTTCGGATATGCGTGAAATCGTTAAAGAAGCCGAAAAAGGGAATGAGCGCGCTAAACTTGGCTTAGTCATGTATAATTATCGTATCAAAAAGTACATTGGAGCATTTTCAGCTGCTATGGGAGGACTTGATATTTTGGTATTTACGGGGGGAATTGGCGAAAATTCTGCTGCTATACGGGAAGAATCTATCAAAGACCTGGAGTTTATGGGAATTAAGCCTGATCTTGAAAAAAACCGGGGCGCCAGAGGTATAGAACAACTCATTAGTCAGGATTCATCCTCTGTTAAAGTTTTGGTTGTTCCAACGAATGAAGAGCTTGTAATTGCTGAAGATACCAAGAGAATTGTTGAGCATATGAGAAATCAAAATGCAGCCAAATTAATGGACTATTAGTGTTAGGTTCATTGGCAGTAAACAAATGTAATACTAGTAGTTATGAATTTTTTAGCAGAGTTAGTTACAATTGCCAAAACAAAGTGTGTAAAACGCTTAGTAGTAGCCTGTGCCGAAGATAGTGCCGTTCTTAAAGCTGTACAAAACGCTTCTAAAGAAGGTTTTATAACTCCTATTCTGATAGGCAACAAACAAAAAATTAATGACCTATGTAACAGCTTAGGCATCAATTTAGCCAATGTTGAAATAATTGATGAACCGGAACCTGCACTCACAGCATACAAAGCCGTAGCATTAATAAATGCCGGAAAGGCAGATATACTAATGAAAGGATTGCTTTCCACAGCAATGCTTTTAAAGGCTGTAATTACCAAAGATAATGGTTTGCGAAAAGCGCAGATACTTAGTCATTTCGCTTTATTCGAAAGTAAATTTTACCATAAAATTTTTGGTATCAGCGATGCTGCAATGAATATAGCTCCAACGTTTGAAGAAAAAATACACATCCTCAATAATGCGGTAGATGTTATGCATAGACTGGGAGTCAGCACACCCAAAGTTGCCATTTTATCACCGGTTGAAACGATTAGCGAAAAGATTGAGTCCACAGTTCATGCCTCAATGATCACCGTAATGAGCAAAAGGAATCAAATAAAAGGCTGTATCGTTGATGGTCCCTTATCGTTGGATACTATAATTTCCACTGAGGCTGCAAAGCATAAAGGCATTGTTAGTGAGGTTGCGGGAGAAGCTGATATTATTATTGTTCCTGAATTAGATTGTGGAAATTCTCTCTATAAATCTTTGATATTTATGGGTGGAGCCATGTCGGCTGCTGTTGTGGCAGGAGCGAAGGTACCCATTGTTCTCACTTCCAGAGCTGATTCTGAGCATAATAAATTTCTATCTATAGCATTTGCCGCAGCATTGGAATAAAGCCCATATATACTATGGAAAATCGAAAAATACTGGTGATAAACCCTGGATCAACATCCACTAAAATTGCCGTTTTTGAAAATACAAGATCTATATTTTTAAAAATCATAAAGCATTCCGTTGAAGAGTTAAGGTCATTTGATAAGATAACGGATCAGTTGCCGTTTCGTAAGGAATTAATAATGAAAGAGCTGTATTCCGAAAACATGGAGCTTTCCCATATACAAATTGTGATTGGATGTGGAGGGCTTATAAAGCCTATCGAATCAGGAATCTATGCGGTGAATGAGAAAATGAAAGAAGATCTGTTCAATGGCGTACAGGGTGAACATGCAAGCAATTTGGGTGGATTGATTGCCGACGAAATTACACATCTTTTACCCCACGCAAAAGCCTACATAGCCGATCCGGTCGTTGTCGATGAAATGCAGGATGTTGCACGATTTACAGGGCATCCCTTGTTTAAACGAAAATCTATTTTTCATGCACTCAACCAAAAAGCCACAGCCCGTGCTTACGCTCATGCTATTAACAGGACTTATGAAGAGATGAACCTGATTATTGTGCATCTGGGAGGCGGTGTTTCAATTGGCACTCATTGCAAAGGACGAGTAGTTGATGTAAACCAAGCCCTGGATGGAGAAGGACCTATGTCGCCAGAGCGAAGCGGAACTTTGCCTGCCGGAGATCTCATCAAAACATGTTTCAGCGGGCAGTACGACTATAAAACAATACATAAAATGGTCATTGGCGAAGGGGGGTATGTTGCTTACTTTGGCACCAACGACGCATATAAGGTCGAATTAATGGCTAAGAACCACAACGCTGATGCGCAAAGTATTCAGGAAGCCTTAGCCTACCAGGTTGCAAAGTATATCGGAGCATCTGCTGCTGTATTGCGTGGCCAAGTGGATGCCATTATATTAACAGGCGGGTTGGCTAATGACAGAACTATTACCGAATACGTCAGCCAGCATGTATCTTTTATTGGTCCGGTTATTATATACCCCGGCGAAGATGAAATGACTGCACTTGCCATGAATGCCCTGATGATCCTGAACAATCAGGTGGTGTGTAAAGAATATAGTTGAATTTCTAACCAACCCTAAGATCTATGAAAATATTGAAAACCTTATTAATGCTAACCACATGTTTTGTTTTCTTTTCTTGTACAAAGGATGGAAGTGTAATGATTGCCCCTGGTAATCATCAGATGAAATACGTGGTTGGCTGTTTGCCGGAAGGATTTGAATATAAAATGGTTATCAATAGCGGGGATACGTTAAGTGGAGTAAATTTTGATCAGGTTTGGGGTTATGAGTTTAGCGGAAATTCAGGTGATCAATTAACTATTATAGTAACCGCAAAAAATGAAGTTGCATCCGTATTTGTAACTGTATATCAAAATGATACAATAGTTTACGAGAAGCATTGCATCACGACTGGCAATTTTCCCTCTATTACGCTGAGAGATACAGTGCATAATTAAAAAGGCTATTGGGAGTTAGTGATTGGCTGTTGGCAAATACAAACACACAAAGGGTTTTGAGATTTACATACTTTTTCTAAGCCCAAAACGCTAACGGCTAATAGCCAAAAGCTAACAGCTCATATACATGATAGCATGATTTACGGTGTTGCCAAAGAAACAGGTAATATTTTTCCGTTAAAGAATGCTTTTCCATTCATTGCGAAGTTGGCTATAAATTCTCCCATTTGCTCAGCGTTAACAGGCGCTTTAAAATTTGGGAATGCCTCAGCAAGCATATCCGTTTGCACTGCGCCCAAAGCCAAAGCATTAAAAACCAGACCTTCTTTTTTATATTCCTCGGCTAAGCATTCGGTTAATACGGCCAACGCGGCTTTGCTTGCACTATAATGAGAAAGTCCCCTGAATTTTACACTTCCCTGAAATCCACCCATACTGGTGATATTTACCACGTGGGCCTGACCAGCCCGTAATAAAGGCAACAAATACTTAGTAAGCAAGGCCGGCGCCATATAATTTACATTAAAAACGCGTGAGATCTCATCGTACGTTATATTCTCAAAGGGCTTATTAACTAAGGAACCTGCATTATTAATGAGAATATCTATATGATTCAGATGTTGTTTTATCATTCCGGCGAGTTGCGGCTCCGCTGCTGCGATTTGTTGAAAATCGTAGGACATGGGAATAAATTCAGTCATTGAAAGTTGGCTACAAATTTCCTTCAGTTGACACAATTGTTTATAATTACGCGATATACCAATGATCTTGAGCACTCCGGCTCTTGCTAAAGCTTGAACTATGTGAAAACCAATTCCTTTGCTAGCTCCAGTAACTACAACATTCATAATAATTATTTGTTTAAATGTATATTGAATCCTGCTTGACATTAAGATTTATACCTTTGTCAAAAAAGTACTATTTTTATAAAAGTAAATAATATTTTAATAACAACTATATCAATAATATTCCAATGATAACGATAAAAAAAACAGGTTGGTTATTATTAGTGCTGGTAGTGTTCTCGTTAGATTCTGCAAATGGCCAGGAGGAGGAAAAGCAGGATCAGAAAGTTACTTTGAAGGACAGACTATACTTTGGAGGTAATTTGTCGATAGGCTTTAGTCAGATTACTATAATTGAAATTGCTCCGGTGGTTGGTTACCGCATTACACCGCGTTGGTCAGTTGGAGTAGGGCCATCTTATGAGTATTACAAAACCTCAGGAAATTACATTGGAAATTTTTCCACTTCTATCTATGGAGGTAGTGTTTTTACAGATTATATCATATGGAAGGATATTTTTACCAAGGGAATATCCTTAGTAACACATGCTGAATATCAAGCGCTGAACCTCGACCAAAAATATTTTAAAGATCCCTTTTTGCCTCACGGACGATTTGTTTTAAACGAATACCTTATAGGCGGAGGGATTAGAGAACATGTAGGACGGAGGTCGAGTGTGAACATATTAATATTATGGAATCTTAATCAAACCCAACTTTCGCCAACAGATAACCCGCAGATAAGATTTAATTTCTATTTTTAACTTAAAATGCTCCCGGGGGAGCATTTTAAGAATTACAAACAAAGCAAGGGTAATGTCTTATATGGATATGAACCTCTTGTCATTCAACTAACCTAACCTTTGTTGCTTGGGGGCCGCGTTTGCCGTCAGAAACCTGAAAATCCACTTCCTGACCTTGTTCAAGCGCCTTAAAACCGTCTTTTTCAATTCCGGAATAATGAACAAATATGTCTTTGCCGTCATCCGAGTGAATAAATCCATAGCCTTTTGCGGAATCAAACCATTTAACTTTACCTTTCATATAAGAAAATGAATTAATTATTAAAACTATAATAACAAATTTCGTTTTTTTAATTCAGATAAACTAATTTTTATTTCGAAAATTTATTTGTAATCAGTACCATCATTAAAACTCCCACATACTCAATCCCCACTTTGTATTAGAAACATTTGGCATAGTCAATTAATTGCGCTTACTTTGCAGATTAAACCATATATTATAAAAATATCATGACAATTGAAAAGAACAAGGTAGTTTCCCTGATTTACGAATTAAGGGTTGATGGAAAAGATGGCGAAGTTATTGAATCACTGCAAGATAGCAAGCCGTTGACATTCATATATGGAACAGGGGCGCTGTTACCAAGATTTGAAGACAATATAAATGGATTAAAAGTTGGAGATGCTTTTTCCTTTCTATTACAATGTGAGGATGCATATGGCAAAGCCACCGAAGAAGCTGTTGTGGAGATCCCCAAAAATGTATTTGAAGTAGATGGAAAGTTTGATAATGAATTAGTTTGTGTTGGTAATGCAATACCGATGATGGATGGAGAAGGAAATCGTTTAAACGGTGTTGTGGTGTCTGTAAATCCTGAAACTATCACCATGGATTTTAATCATCCTTTAGCCGGTGACAATCTTCATTTTACCGGAAAAGTTGTTGAAGTACGTGCAGCCACAGAAGAAGAATTACAACATGGCCATATACACTCATCTGGTGGTTGTGGTGGTGGTAGTTGCGAAAGCGGTTGCGAAAGTGGTTGCGACAGCACAAAAGAAGGTTGTTGTGAAGGTTGTTCTTAATTTTTTTTAACAACAACAAAAGCTTACAAAGCTCTAAATCGTACAATAGGCAAATGCCTGATAATTCCAGTCGGAGTGATACTTGTCACTTTTATAACCACTTCTTGCGCAGGTTTTAATTTTTTCAGAAAATCGAGCGTTTTATTGGTTAATATAGGAGTTTCGTTATCTATAGAGACGTACACTCCTCCATATGCATAACCGATATTAAATCGTTCAATTATGCACCAGGTATCACTTGACGGAATATCTTCGGAAAATAAAACTTTAATAGAATCTCCGGTAAAAAAGACTCTTCGATCGACAGTAGCTTGATCCTTGATAACTATATCTTTCACCTTTAAACAGGGAAGTGGAATATTGAGGACCGCGAATTCTTTTTTACCTACCAGAATGGTATCATTAGTTTTATTAATGACAAATATGGAAATAAAAGCCCGGCCTGAATTTCTGGGTATTACGTTAAAACCGGAACCTGTTTCTGCTTTATAAACTATTCCATTGTGCGATTTTAAATAATACCTGAATGACTTCGACGACTCATCAGGGTATTGAAGCATTAATGCATTATCTATGCCATTATACAAAACGTCTTTTTTTGAATTAACAGCCTTAGGAAGAATTTTGTTCCGATAAGTTTTTACCAGCGCTGAATCAGATGCACTTAATTTTTGCGAATTGAATGTTTGACAATAATTTAAGGATAAATTACCGGTCATTAATACACATAAAAGAATTAGTTTTGCAAGATGTCGTTTCATAATTGTTCATTTAATTGTAATAGTACATAAGATGCCTATATCTTTTATTGTTTATCCTTTTTAATTAATTTTGTATTTGCAAAGCAACAAAAAAATTTAGTTATGCCATTAAATGTTCCCGATAATTTACCAGCAATTAATATTCTTAAGGATGAGAATATATTTGTAATGTCTGAAACACAGGCAATGCACCAGGATATTAGACCGTTGAAACTTGTGATATTAAACCTGATGCCAGTTAAAATGGTTACGGAAACACATTTATTAAGAATGTTGTCAAATACGCCCCTGCAGGTTGAAATTACCTTGCTGAATATAAGCAATCATGTCTCAAAAAATACGCCCAAAGAGCACATGGAAGCTTTTTACCTCAGTTTTGAAAATATCCGGAATCAGAATTATGACGGCATGATTATTACCGGAGCGCCTGTTGAACTTCTCGATTTTGAGAAAGTGGATTATTGGAATGAAATGAAAGAAATAATGGCTTGGGCCGATCATCATGTTACTTCCACTTTTTACATATGTTGGGCCGCACAAGCTGGCTTGTACTTTCACTATGGTATTCCTAAATATCCGGTGAATAAAAAAGTATTTGGTATTTTCAGTCATATGCTCAATAATTCAAAAGTTCCTCTTGTACATGGCTTTGACGATGAGTTTTTTGCTCCTCATTCCCGTAATACGGAAATTAAAAGAGAAGATATTCTCAAAGTTAATGATCTGGAAATTATTTCAGAATCTACCGAAGCAGGAGTATATATCGTGATGTCCAAAGATGGGAAACGAATATTTGTAACGGGTCACTCTGAATATGATTCTATTACTTTAAAGCAGGAGTACGAACGAGACGTAGCCAAGGGTTTACCCATAGAAATACCAAAGAATTATTTCCCTGAAAACGATCCTACAAAATCGCCAAGAGTCATTTGGAAAGGACATTCCAGTTTGTTGTTTTCGAATTGGCTGAATTATTATGTTTATCAGCAAACTCCTTACCAGCTCGAAGAGATTAAATAATTTTATGAAACTTCAACATAGGCTGCGGCTTCTTTGTCGAGATACCAGGTTAAGGTTCCGTGGTTGGGTTTAATTTTCTTTGCAGGAAAAATAAAAGAATCATTTTCATCGATAACCGATTTTATTTTATCAGCCTTATTTGCACCGGTAACCAAGAACACAATTTCGGAGGCATTATTAATGACTTTGCCTGTAAGCGTTATTCTTTTTTGGAGGGTTTGCGGATGTTGTGAAATGGAGCAAACAGCTGTTGTTTCGAATAAATCAACCTGCCCCGGAAAAATAGAGGCAGTATGACCATCGTTACCCATACCCAGTAAAATCAGATCAAATACCGGAAAACTGTTAATGCATGGAACATTTGAGAGAATTTCTCCTGTATATCGTACCACTTCCATAATTGGATCTTCGTCACCGCGAATCGGGTGCAAGTACTCTATTGGTATGGCTACCTTGCTAAATAAAATTCTATATGCATTTCCAAAGTTACTTTCCGCACTATCTGAAGCGACGCAACGTTCATCTACCCAGAAAAAATGTAACTTTTCCCATTTGATTGCTTTACTGTATTCTTTTTCCAAAATCTCGAACATCAGCATGGGGGTATTACCTCCGGATAATGCAATGTAAAGCTTTTCCCGGTATTGAAGCATCTGCCCGGCATAGCGGATAAAGTCCATTACCAACCTGTTTGTTGTTTCGTAAGCATTCTGGAGCACCTGCGTTTTAAAGAATCTTTTCGAGTTCATGGTATATAAATTACAAATTAAAAAGGTTTTTATTAAAGCCTTGGAATTGAAGCGAAGTCGAAACTGGTCGTTGAGCGGAGTCGAAACGCAACCTCACAATTCACAGTAATTGGAATCCGCCGTAAGGTTTTTACATGGATAGCGCCAGGATAGATCAGGACCTTCAATGAGTGAATCAGAATTCTCAGGTCCCCAGGTTCCTGCCGGATAACCATATAGCTTAATATCGGGATTTTCACGCCAGGCATTGAGAATTGGATCAATCAGTTCCCAGGTTGCCTCTACAGCATCACCGCGGGAATAAAGAGTAGCATCTCCCAGCATGCAGTCTAGTAACAATCTTTCGTATGCATCTGGCAAATGACCTTCGGATAACTGCTTATAATGAAAATCCATACCCGTTTCCTGCACCTTAAAGCCGGCTCCCGGTACTTTCATCCCAAACTTCAATAAAATTCCCTCATCTGGCTGAATGCGAATGACTAACTGATTCGCATTCAGTTCAGAGCCCGTTTCTTTCGTAAAGAGTACATGAGGACTTGGTTTAAAGTGAATAACAATTTCTGTAACTCTTATGGGAAGTCGTTTTCCGGTACGAATATAAAACGGAACGCCACTCCATCGCCAGTTATCAATATAAAATTTTATGGCCGCAAATGTTTCGGTTTTAGAGGATGTATCCACGTTGGCTTCCTCCCGGTAGCCAGGAACCTTCACTCCCTTAATAGTTGATGCAGTATACTGTCCGCGAATAACGTTGTTTTGTATGTCAAGGGCCGATAATGGCCGGAGCGATTGAAAAACCTTGAGTGTTTCGTTACGTATTGATTTGGCATCAGCAACTGCAGGTGGTTCCATAGCAACTAACGCTGTAATTTGAAGCAAATGATTTTGTACCATATCGCGCAATGCTCCTGCATGGTCATAATAACCTCCGCGATTTTCAATGCCGATACTTTCAGCAGAAGTTATTTCTATATGATGAATATAGTTCCGGTTCCACAAAGGTTCGAAAATTCCATTTGAAAATCTGGTCACTAAGATATTCTGAACAGTTTCCTTGCCCAAATAATGATCTATCCGGTAAACCTGATCTTCATGAAATACCTCTAATAACTTCTTGTTCAGGTCCCGGGCTGATTTAAGATCATATCCAAAGGGTTTTTCAATGATAATGCGTCGCCAAAAATCATGGGTTTCCTGGTTCAGGTTTTGAGCTCCGATATTGCTGATTATAAGCTCATACATATTTGGAGGAGTTGCCAGATAAAACAAATAATTGCCACCTGCCTGATATTTATCATTTAACTCTGTAAGCCGTTGTTTGAGATTAACGTAATCCTTACTGTCCGACGTATTAATGGAAATGTAATGTAATTTTTCTACAAATTCCTCTTGCCGGTCGCTTGGCGTACCACAAGGAGTATTTGCCAGAAATTGTTGAATCCCCTCTTTCATCTTTACCCTGAAATCGTTATCATTTAAGTTGGTTCTTCCAACACCAAGAACTGCAAACTTTTCTGGGAGAAGATTACGATTTTTCAAATCGCATAAAGCAGGAATAAGTTTCCTAACGGTCAAATCGCCTGAGGCACCGAATATCACAAGTATTAAACCTGATTGGTTTTCCATGAAAATAATTATTTTAAAATATAAAATTAAGTTATTTTCTACAAAAATCTGCTAAATAAGACTTAACAACTTAGAAAAGTTTCTGTTGCTATCATTTAACAGATAATTTAAACCATTCGCAAAAATTCGCGTATAATAATTTTTGTTTAATTTGTTATCTTATTTTAACTTATGGTACAAATGAATGATGAATGGGTATAAAATAAACGTCTGATATAAAACCTTTTAATATTTTTTGTTTACTAAAAAACTAATAAGCCTAAAATTTTCCCTATGAATCAATTACAAAACTCAACTAAACGCAGTCAAATACATTTGCATGATCAAATTCAACATGCAATTCTGAATTCATTGGTGGTGAGAAAATTAGTCATTTTTAAATTGGAAGGTTTAGACAAGTACAAGCGATTCTTTTATTCCGCGATATTTATTTTTTTATTGTCTTTGCAAAGTCTTACAGCTCAATATGCAAAATTATATGATTTTCGGGCAGATAGCAATAATAATCTAAGCAGCCCTTATTACACCAATTTTGTAACCGATGGAACCGCACTTTATGGTATGACCTCCAGAGGTGGCACTTATGATTTGGGAACTATTTTTAAAATTAGCCGGGATGGAACAGGATATCAGAAGCTATTGGATTTTGACGGGGAAAATAAGGGATCAAATCCTTTAGGTTCGCTTTTGTTATTTAACGATTCACTTTATGGCATGGCAAGTTCAGGAGGAACTCAGGATTCGGGGGTAATTTTTAAAGTTAATGTTAATGGAGGTGGGTTTCAGAAATTATTAAATTTTGATGGCCCCAATACTGGTTCATATCCTAGGGGTTCGCTGATCATTTCAAATAATTTTCTTTATGGGATGACTAATAAAGGGGGGACCAATGGAGTTGGTGTTATTTTTAAAGTTAATATAAATGGGACAGGGTTCGACAAGTTATTTGATTTCGATGGAGCCGTTAGTGGTGCTAATCCTACTGGTTCCCTCACCCAATCGCATGACACATTATGCGGCTTAACCAATGGTGGGGGAAGTTATGGTAAAGGCGTATTTTTTATGATCAAAACTGATGGATCAGAATTTCATAATTACCTCAATTTTGATAATAACCTATCTTATGGAGGCAGTCCCGAGGGTTCACTCACGCTTTATAAGAATCGATTATATGGGATGACTTATAGCGGAGGCAACAACGGATGCGGTATTATTTTTAGAGCTAAAGTCGATGGGCTTTTTAACAAGCTTACCAGCTTCAATACAGTATCATTTGGAGGAGGCTATCCTCATGGTTCGTTAACTGTAGTTGGGGATTCGCTGTGTGGAATGACTGAAAAAGGTGGTGTTAATAATAAAGGCATCATATTTAAAACCGATTTGGGTGGTTTAACATTAAGGAAATTAATGGATTTCAACGCTACCATTGGAGCTAATCCTTTTGGTTCTTTAACTTTGATAGACACTATGCTTTATGGCATGACCAAATCAGGAGGCATTGCTGATCGCGGAGTGGTCTTTTCCATAAACTATAAAGGAAAATATTATACCAAATTAAAAGATTTTTATTCTGTATTGCAAGGAGCACTTCCTAATGATTTGATAACGGATGGCTCTTTTTTTTATGGAATAACCCAATATGGCGGAGTTAATGGTAAGGGTGTTGTATATAAGATCAATACTGATGGAACCGGTTACCAAAAACTTCTGGACTTTGATGGAACTACCAGAGGAAGCTCACCTCAGGGTGCCTTAACGCTTTCCGGAAGTGTTCTTTACGGTGTAACCACTTCAGGTGGTTCGAACGGCTATGGGGTCATTTTCAAAATGCATACCGATGGTAGTGGATTTCAAAAGCTGCTCGATTTCAGCATTGCTAATTATTCAACTCCTCAGGGATCTCTGGTCCTATATAATGATTCGCTGTATGGCGTTTGTCGTGAAGGTGGTAACAATGGTTTTGGTGGAATCTATAAAATAAATATCAACGGTACAGGTGGGCTTAAAAAACTTCATGATTTCGATGGTTCTGCCGGTTCTGGTCCGAATGGCTCACTGGTATTATCCGGAAATTATCTTTACGGCACCACTATTAGTGGCGGAGATAATAACTATGGAGTTATTTTTAAGATTAATAAAAACGGAAGCGGATTTCAGGATCTTTATGATCTGGATGGAACAAATGGTAAATATCCTTATGGTTCGGTAGTAATTGCCAGTGATTCACTTTATGTAACAACTAGCCAGGGTGGCACCGGTGATAATGGAGTTGTTTTTAAAATCAAAACAGACGGCACTGCCTTTAAAAAGTTGCTTGATTTTACCGGTATTAATGGCGCTAATCCACTGGGCTCCTTAGTTCTATCCGGCGATTCAATTTATGGTACAACCAGTAAAGGAGGCGCAAACAATGTAGGAATAATTTTCCGGCTGAACGTTAATAACTATGGTTACAAAAAAATATTCGACCTGGATTATATCAACCAGGGAGCTACTCCAAGCGGTTCGTTACTTTTTTTAAATGAAAACTATTATGGAACATGTTTGGGCGGTACAGATGGTTTGGGTGTAATATTTAAATTCAGAAAAACAGCCATTACCCAGGCTACTAATCTTCAATTTACAAATGTTTTGGGAACTCAAATGAGTATTAGTTTTACCAAGGGAACAGGAGACCATCGTGCTGTATTTATGTGTCAGGGAAATAACGGAATACCCACTCTTTTCAATGGAACAATCTATGCTGCCAATAGTATTTTTGGACAAGGTTTCCAGGCAGGAACGGGTTGGTATTGTGTTGCCAATAGCGATCTAAATAATATTACCGTAACAGGTTTATCACCCAATACAACATACCGGGTTATGGCCATAGAATATATTGGTGAAATTGGTTCGCAGATTTATTTAAATGCCTCTGCCACCGGCAATCCTGCAAATCAAGCCACTCCGGCGGCTGATCAAACAATTATCTTCAACACTATGCCAGGGAAAACATATGGCGATGCTGATTTTAACCCTGGAGCAACAGCCAGTTCAGGTTTAACGGTCACCTATTCGAGTGCGAATACCAATCTTGTTTCAGTGGTTGGTAACAATTTACATATCAAGGGTGCCGGAACTGTTAGTATCACTGCATCACAGGCAGGTAATATTAATTACCATGCGGCTACTGATATAACGATCCCCTTTACCGTGTATAAAGCCGATCTGATTTCGATAGCTGATAATGCAACCCGCAAAGAAGGAGATGCAAATCCTGCGTTTACAATTAACTATAATGGATGGATAGGTGCGGATAATGAAAGTGTCCTTGACACTAAACCCACTGCAACATGTTTAGCTACTGCTTCCAGTCCTGTTGGTACTTATGATATTACTCCATTTGGTGGTTCTGACAATAACTATAACTTTGTCACTTATGTGAAGGGTACGTTAACTGTGCAACCCAAGACAGGTATCAGTGAAACAGCAGAAGATGACATTTTGGTTTATCCGGTACCGGTAACTAGTCAATTAAATATTAAACTGCCCAATACAAAAACTGCAATACTACAGATCATCAGTCTGAATGGGCAGGTGGTACTTACCAAGCAATTAAATAACACGCTTGAAACCATTGATGTATCTGGTTTTGCAAAAGGTATTTATACGGTTAAGCTTGTTATCAATAATAAAGTAGTGGTTAAGAAAATAGAATTCAGATAATTGAACCTTTAAACTTCACAAACCAGAGGGTTTGTATATTTGTAGAAAAAGATATGTAGAAGGAGCTATACGACCCCAGCCAGGGGTCGTATTCTATTTTCATCCATACGTATTCTATGTACATTTGATGCCTCCGGCATCTATTTTTTCTAAAGTCTTTCTCTACTCCGTTAAACCTAATAATCGAGTGAAGTTTAATGTCATCAATCGTGGTCCGGATATACCAGCCCTATTTCTTTTCTAATGGCATCCAGCATGTCAATGAGTAATAAACTATCGTCCCAACTCATCATTTCACATTGTTTTTTACCTTGTTCGAGACATTGAATCATTGCTGCTGCTTCGTAATTATATCCATTACCTGTAAATTCAAGGGGTATAGGTGTTTTCTTGCCATCCGGCGTAATTAAATGAATAGGAACGGGGGTAAACCACCATTTGTCAAAAATAATAGTTCCCTTTTCACCATAAATTTCGGCAACAATATCAGTTTGTGCTACCACGGAAGAGTTCATAACGGATAATGTATCATCATCATATCCAAGGGAAAAACTACAATTAAAATCAACATCGGTAGATCCAAAACCAGCAATGGCTTTGATTTTTTTGGGCTTTCCCAAAAGTAATAAGGACAAGAATAGTGGATAAATACCTAGGTCAAGTAACGAGCCACCAATTAATTGCTTATTAAAGAGCCTGTTTTCCGGATCAAAAGCTCTGTTTAAACCAAAATCCACTTTCAACAACTTTATTTTACCAATCTTTCCCGAATCTATGATTTCTTTAGCTTTGATTACATTGGGCAAAAACCGTGACCATAACGCTTCCATTAAAAAAAGTTTGGTTTCCCCGGCTTTGGCGATCATGTTTCGTACTTCGCGACCGTTTACTGCAAAAGGTTTTTCGCAGAGAACATGTTTGCCATGATTAAGGCTCATGATGGTATTATCATGATGAAGATTGTGCGGTGTTGCTACATATACAATATCAACTTCAGGATCCTGAACCAATTCTTCGTAACTACCATAGGCTTTATCAACGGCATATTCTTTAGCAAAGGAGTTTGCTGTTTCAATTTTGCGCGAAGCAATTGCATAAAGTTTCGATTGTGGAACAAAGGGTAAAGCATCTGCCATTTTTCGGGCAATAAATCCGGTTCCAAGAATACCCCATTTGTATATTTTCATAAATTTTTAATTTTAGCATTTCAAAATTATGAATAATAATGATCCTGCCGCAAAAAAGTTGAATGTCAGCAACGAAAATTTCAAATTTTCACACAGCATTATTAATTTGGGTTAAATAGCGTTTCCAGGCACACCAATGATCGATTTCAAAAACAACAATTATTTCAATACCTTAGTACTTATTTTTTTAAATTATTCATTATGTATATTGCTGAATCACAGGTTAGAGTGCGTTATGGCGAAAGCGATCGGATGGGATATGCCTATTATGGTTATTATCCTCTATATTACGAAGTAGGAAGAACTGAAATGATGCGTTCCCTGGGATTAGCTTACAAGGAAATGGAAGATAACGGAATCATTCTTCCGGTTATTTCGTTACAGACTAATTATCTGGCTCCTGCCTATTATGACGATTTACTTACCGTTAAAACAATATTGAAAGAAATGCCCGGTGTCCGCATTCGTTTTGATTATGAAATATACAATGAGAAAGGGGAGAAGCTAAATTTTGGAGAAACCACCCTGGTATTTACCGATGCCAAAACACGGAAACCCCGCCGACCTCCCGAATATTTTTTAAAACGGTTGGCGGAATATTTTTAAGTATTCTTTGTACTATTTACCCAGTACTTTGTACTCTTTTTTAATTTTCCTGTAATGTTTTCGTAAGACGATCGTCTTACTGTTACGACGTCGATTTTAAACTATGTGTAACTTAAAAATTAGAAATATGAAAACAATACTTTATTCCGTGTGCTTTGTATTTATTTCCATTGCGAGTTTTGGTCAAAACAAAGATATTGACAATATTTTCAGTAAATTTGATGGAAAGAATGGTATTGTTTCTGTGAGTGTTAACAAGGATATGATGAACCTTGCATCTCAATTCGATTCCCTGAATGTTCAGACCAAAGAATTGTTGTCACAGATCAATAAAATTAAGATCCTTGCTTTTGAAAAGGCTACTTCAGAAGATAAAGTAGCATTTGAAAACATGGCCAAATCACTTTCTTTAACAGAATATAAGGAATTAATGGCTGTAAAAGACAAGGATATGAATGTGAAAATGCTATTAAAGGAAACGAATAACAGAATTGATGAGTTTTTATTAGTAGTAACAGGTGGAGATCATCCGGCAATGATAAGCATAACCGGTAACATCGACCCCAAACTGCTGGGGCAACTCAAAGACCTTCCTGGTATGAACATGAAAGGTATGGAACAATTGGCCAAAATGCATTTCAAATAAAACAATTCCGGGCACTTATTAATTAATTATTAGGCTATTAGCGTCTCATTGGCATGAATGCTGAAGAATTCAAAGAGAAAGTATTACCTGTTAATCAGAAATTATTCCGATTATCGTTCAGATTCCTGGGAAGTGTTCAGGAAGCAGAAGATGTTGTGCAGGAAGTATACCTGAAACTTTGGAACATGCGTAATAA
Organism: uncultured Bacteroidales bacterium; assembly: GCA_964478555.1. Lineage (GTDB taxonomy): Bacteria > Bacteroidota > Bacteroidia > Bacteroidales > JAAUTT01 > JAAUTT01. Next base: position 17,146 of record CAYZNC010000073.1, read on the forward strand.
ACTTGAGGAAATTAATAAGGTGGAAGCTTTTGCAACAACGATGACAAAAAACCTGTGCCTCGATAAAATTAAAGCGAGGCGCACGGTTTCCATTGAGGATAAACTCCTAAGCCTGAATAATAAGGCCTCCGTCACTGAAAATCCTCTTGAGATAAGCGAAAGCTCGGAAAATATTAACCTGGTAAGATTGATTATAGATTCTTTGCCGGAACAATTGAAAAGTGTTATGATTATGCGCGATTTGGAAGAATATGAATTTGAAGAAATTCAGGAAATTACAGGATTAACCATGAATAATATCCGTGTAAGCCTTTCGCGTGCTCGTAAACTGGTGAGAAACGAACTTATAAAAGTCCATGAATATGGAATTAAAAATAATAAAAGTACTTCTGGAAAAATTTTATGAGGGTTCAACCTCATTAGAGGAAGAAAAAAACCTCAGGGATTATTTCCGGAACTCTTCAGTTCCTGACGAACTGGCTTGTGATAAGGAATTGTTCCTGTTTTCTTCCGGGGAAACTGAAACGATTCCTGTGAGCTCGGGTCTTGAACAAAAGCTTGAGCTGTTGATAGATCGTCAGGATAAAGTTGAGACCAAAACAAAACAAATCCGGCTTTGGTATAAGATTGCCAGCGTAGCTGCAGGATTGGCTATTTTGCTGGTATGTTACCTCTTCATTAGCAAAGAGGGCCAGGTAAACAAAATGAAAGATACTTATACTGATCCGCAAATTGCGTATGCGCAGGTAAAACAGACCTTATTATATATTTCAGAAACGCTTAACAAAGGCACTAAACCTTTGGCCCAGGTAAGCAAACTTAATCAGGGGATGGAACAATTTTCTTCCTTCTCATCCTTCGGATCGGGGCTGAAACAGTTGGACATGGTTTCGAAATATTATGATCAAACAAATAATGAAAACAATAAAAAAAAAGAGATTTTTGACAAACAACCATATTTAGT
>CAYZNC010000073.1:18119-21092 GCA_964478555.1 uncultured Bacteroidales bacterium
TGAAAACAATAAAAATTAATGATATGAAGACCAAACTATTTTTTTTATGCCTGATACTGGTGCCCACATTTGGTATGGCACAATCACCAGTAGACAAATTATTTGACAAATATTCGGGTAAAGATGGATTTACCACCGTTTATATTACACAATATATGTTTGATATGTTCAAAGACGTCAATACCAGTGATAAAGATTTTGACGAGCTTATAAAAAACCTGAAAAGCATTAGGATTTTGGCTGTGCAAAATCCCAAGGCGATACCGTCAGGAACTAATTTTTATAAGGAAATCATGAATGCCCTTCCGCTGAATCAATATAAGGAACTCATGGTAATAAAAGAAAAAGACCAGGACATCAAATTCCTGATGAAAGAAAATCAGGGAAAGATTGCAGAACTTTTGATGATATCCGGTGGTAAAGAAAATGTGTTTATCTGTATTCTGGGGAATATTGATATGAAAAGTCTTGCTAAACTGTCAAAGTCATTAAACATTCAGGGAATCAAGCCTTTGGAGAATTTAAACGGTAAGAATGGTGCTACCAAAGAAACGCATAAATAGTTGTGAACAAAAACAGCCCGGTAAAACATTGTTAATTAATTGTAATTAAATATATTACAAAGATACGAATGACGCTGAATTATTACCAAATGATACCATTCGCAGTTTAAGTAAATGTCTAAAGTTTGAAGTGCCTGGAGTGCCTAAAATTTATGAAATGCCTTTAAAACTTTAGTCACTTTAGCTCACTTTAGATACTTCCAACTTCTTTAGTTCAATAACGGTTATTTCCGGTGCCATGCCAACTCTGCCCGGATAACCAATATACCCAAACCCGCGATTCACATACAGATATTGTTTTCCTTCCTGGTACAATCCTCCCCAATGTGGGTATTTAAATGCAGCTGGGCTCCATTCCTTCCCATCTATATGAAATCCCAATTGCATCCCGTGTGTATGACCTGATAAGGTTAAATCTACATCAGTTTTCCCCATTATTTTTGCATCCCAATGGGTGGGATCGTGAGAAAGCAAAATTTTAAAAGGAATATCAAGTACATCTTTTGAAGCTGCATCATAATCCGCACGTTGTGGAAATGGTTTATGTCCCCAATTTTCGACGCCAATAATGGCTATTTTCTCACCATTCAGGGTAAATGTTTCCGATTGATTTTTCAATAATGTCAGCCCAATCTGAGCTTCAGCATCCTGAATGCGTCTAAAATTATCTTCCTTGTCAGCCTCTGATTTCCAATGAAAATAATTTCCATAATCATGATTTCCCAAAATAGAATACTTCGCATATTTTGCCTTTAACTCAGATAGAATAGGGAGCCATCCATTTAACTCATCATAAAAATTATTGACTAAATCGCCCGTAAAAAAGAGGATATCTGCCTGTTGATCATTGGCCATACGAATAGCTGCTTTAACTTTTTCTTCAAATCCATAGAATCCTCCTATGTGAATATCAGATATTTGAACAATTTTTAATCCATCGAAAGAAGCGGGTAGATTCGGAAAAGCTAACCTGATTTTCTCCACTCTGAAGTCGAAACGGCCCTTCACGATACCCCAAATAAATGAATAAAAGGGAACGGTCGCTAGTATCAAACCTGTTTGTGAGAGAAATTTCGACCGGGTAATAGGTTGGCCTTTTTTAGCAGAATTTGCTTTTGGAGCCGTCAATTTATGAACGATCCACCGGATTCCAAAAATAATATCCTCGAGTAAGTGAAAAGTAATAAACAATAATTTAGGAATATAAATAACAATAAATACCCCAAACAGAAAGTAATACCAATTGAAAACCGCCAGATTACGGGTTGAAGATCGGAATAAATATCCGGTAAAAATGAGTAACACCATGATGGCGCTGACGGTCCAAAAACCCATGTAAATGCCGCGCTTAAGCCGGCGATGCGAATTATTGGCAAGCAATACTTTAATACCTTTAAACGTATATATATCAATAATCAGTGTAACTATTAAAACGATCAGTAAAATCATATACAATACTTTATTAATGCACTTGCATAACCCGAATAAACAACCAACCTGATAAAATTGTTAGTAATTACCGAAGATAAAAAAATTTTGCTGATTCTTTCTTAGGACACAGAACCGAAAGTGTAACCTGAGCGTTAGAAATCTTCCCAATAACCACCTTTAAACCACTACTTTTATGATCGATATAATGAACTTAAAAAAATTTCGTTTAATACTTATCATTAAAACTCAATTACCATGAAAACAAAAACATTCTTGTTCTTACTTAGTGCTTTGGTCAGTTTAAATGCATTTTCGCAGATCAAACTGGGGGTGAGGCTTGGAGTAATGTCGTCCAGCATCAAGGCCAGTGATTTTACAACAAGTAGCGGAACTCATGTGCAAACGCTTTCAAATGCCAAAATAGGCTTTCAGGGCGGGCTGCTATTAAGGGTTACGGTTGCCAAAATTTTTCTTCAGCCCGAGGCATTGCTTTCATCTACAGGAGGAGAGGTACGTGTAAGTAATGCAAATAGCACTACTATTGTAAATCAGCGGTTTACGAAATTGGATGTTCCTGTGCTTATCGGCACAAAATTAGGCCCAATCAGATTAGGAGTGGGTCCTGTTGCCAGTGTCATCCTCAATAAGCCTTCCGACGCCATTAATTTTTCTGGGTCAAATATTGAAGATAAATATCATAAGGCCACCTTTGGCTATCAATTGGGCGCTGGATTTGATTTAGGTAAAAAATTTGCCGTCGATTTGAAATACGAAGGTAATTTGAGCAAACTTGGCAACGGTGTTGTGATTGATAATAATACCTATAAATTCGATTCCCGAACCAGACAATGGATTTTGGGAATTGGATTATTTTTTTAAGCAAGTCATTTGTCTGCAAATGGATAATTTTGCTGCACATCATTAGGCCTCACCCCCGGCCCCTCTCCTGAAGAGGCTGTGTAAAAATTAAATATTTTAA
>CAYZNC010000074.1:0-21052 GCA_964478555.1 uncultured Bacteroidales bacterium
CGACGCATAGCAAGTCTGTTTTCAAGGGCATAACCCATTCCCGAAGGAGCTTCGGTGCGATCATTGATAATCCACATTTGGCCATCAGGACCACGTGCCATATCAACAGCATGTATTAATAAATGCTTATTCGTGTTGTAATTGATATGATCGCATTGTCTTAAAAATCCCTGGTGACCGTAAATAATCTCAAGCGGAATGATCCCCTTTTGTATCAGTTCTTGCTTGCCATAAATATCACTAAGGATAAAATTAAGTATTTCGCTACGTTGCTTTATACCTTTTTCAAGTGTTTGCCATTCATCTTCATGAATAATCAGGGGAATTACATTTAAATTCCACGGACGGTTCAATCCCTGCGGATCATTATATACACTATACGTAACACCGTTTTCTCCGAGATGCCAGTTTATATCATTTTGTCTGGAAAGCAAACCTGGCTTTCCTATTTTACTTAAATTTGACATCAGGGAATTCCATACCGGATTTACCTCCATCGAGGGAGACAGCAGTTCATCAAAGCTGGCTTCAGTAAAATAATTTTTAAATAATGCCTCGGAATTTTCAATCATAAGGGTCAACTTATTTTCCAGTTTTGGCGTAGATCAAGTGTATGAGGGAATTCCATACTTACCGGTATTTCCCTGAAATCAAAAGTTTTTATGGAATTTGTGAACTCTAATCTTCTTTCAGTAATGGCCGGGGCCATCATATTTTGTGAGGGGATGATTTCACCCTGTGAATGACCAATATCCCAAAAGCGGTTAATTCTTCTCGATTCAGCTTCTAAACTATTAACCGGGAAGGTTTGATAGGATAATCCACCCGGATGAGAAACGAAATAAGTGCATCCTCCAATCGATCTTTTATTCCAGGTGTCAACAATATCGAATACCAGCGGAGTGTCAATGCCAATGGTAGGGTGTAAGGCCGACCATGGTTGCCAGGCCTTGTACCTGACACCTGCAACAAATTCACCTTTCTTACTGGTCCCTGTTAATGGGATTTTCACACCGTTACAGGAAAGCACATACCTTTCTTCAGCAAAATCGTTTACTTTTACCTGCAAACGTTCCACGGATGAATCAACATATCGTGCTGTTCCTCCACCCGTCATTTCTTCGCCCAATACGTTCCATGGCTCAATTGCCATACGTAATTCAACCTGAATGCCTTTAATATTTACTTTGCCGATTAAAGGAAACCTGAACTCGAAAAAGGGATTAAACCATTCCGCTTTGTACGGATATCCGGCAATGGTAAGCTTTTCAACAATGTCTCTGATATCCTCGTTTACAAAATGTTCCATTAAGAACCTGTCATGCAATTCCGTACCCCATCGTACCAGTTTGTGTTTATATGGCTCCTTCCAGAACCAGGCAATAAGTGTACGAACCAGCAACATTTGCATCAGACTCATGCGTGCGTGTGGAGGCATGTCAAAAGCACGTAGCTCCAAAATCCCCAGACGTCCTGAGGCAGAATCAGGTGAATATAACTTATCGATGCAAAATTCAGACCTATGTGTGTTTCCTGTAATATCCGTAAGTAAATGTCTGAACAGTCTGTCAGTAAGCCAATAAGGAACGTCTTTTTGTTGTGGTATCTGACTGAATGCTATTTCGAGTTCATATAAGTTTTCCGATCTACCCTCATCTATCCTTGGAGCCTGGCTGGTAGAGCCTACGAACGGCCCAGAAAACAAGTAAGATAGGCCAGGATGATGCTGCCAAAATGTAAGTAAACTTTGCAATAATTCAGGACTACGCAAAAGCGGGCTATCACCCGGTGTCGTTCCTCCCAGGGTGACATGATTGCCACCACCTGTTCCGGTATGCTTCCCATCCAGCATGAACTTTTCAGTTCCTAACCTCGAAAACCGTGCTTCCTCATATAGCGTGAGTGTATTTTCAGTGAGCTCTTTCCAACTGCTGGAAGGATGAATATTAACCTCAATAACACCCGGATCGGGAGTTATTTTAAGTTTTTCAATACGGTTATCCTGGGGTGGTTCATAACCTTCCAAAATTACCGGTACGGAAAGCTCAGCAGCGGTTGCTTCAATAGCAGAAATCAGGTCAAGAAAAATTTCAGCATTTTCCAAAGGTGGAAGAAAAACAAAAAGTTTGTTATCTCTTATTTCGGCACATATTGCCGTGCGAACAAAAGGTTCTTCATGATTATCAGGAAGGTTATCCGGAACGTTCCGGCTTCTTTTGTGTTTTATAGAATAATCGTGCAATTCATCTTTCACAGAAAACAAATCGGGTTCAAACACGAGTTCCAAATCATTTTCTTTGCTGGCAATCAGCGATTCCAGTGGCAATCTTAAACCTAAGGGTGAATTACCCGGAATGAGAAATAAATGTTTCTTTTTAAATTTCCACTTACTTGTAATCCAGCTTGTTCTGTGAAAATTTAAAGGTAAGACAAATCCCGCTGATTGATTCATCCCTTTCTGTAGGATTTCTCTTAATTTTTGCCGCACCAATGGATCATTTACGTCATGTTTCAATGGATCCACGTCAGGTGGAAGCTTGCCTTCCTCCCATAAGAAGTAAAAAGTATCCTCAAAAGCAGGCATAATGTGCTCCGGATCACAACCAAGGTTATAGGCAAGCGTATTGAGAAAGATCTCTGCCGTTTTAGTTTCTAATTTGTACTTTTCAGTTAGTGACCCCAGTAATTTAGGATTGGACCATATGGGTTTACCGTCTTTTCGCCAATAAATGCCAATTTGCCATCGTGGCAATGCCTCGTTGGGATACCATTTACCCTGTGCATGATGTAAAACGCCACCCTTGCCGAATTTATCCAATAAACGGCGAGATAAGGTACCGGCAAGTTCTTTTTTATGTTGCCCGTCGGCGGCTGTATTCCATTCCTCCGATTCCATGTCGTCGATTGAAACAAATGTTGGCTCACCTCCCATGGTAAGCCTTACATCTTCGCGTTCCAATGCCTCGTCTACTTTGAAACCCAGATTATATATTTCGTTCCACTGTTCTTCCGTATATGGTTTGGTTACCCGCGGCGACTCGGAAATCCGTTTTACGGAATTATGATAAAAAAACTCCGTTTCGCACATGTCAGTATATCCGGTAATAGGAGCAGCGCTTTCATACGAAGGTGTGCACGCAAGCGGTATATGACCTTCGCCTGCTAAAAGTCCCGAAGTAGCATCGAGTCCTATCCATCCTGCACCTGGTAAGTACACCTCGGCCCATGCATGAAGGTCAGTGAAATCCATTGAAGGACCTGAAGGGCCGTCGAGCGATTTAACATCAGCCTGAAGCTGAACCATATATCCGGAGACAAAGCGAGCACCAAATCCAAGACTACGCAATGTTTGAACCAGCAACCAGGCAAAATCGCGGCATGAGCCTGACTTTTTTTGCAAAGTTTCATCCACTGACTGAACACCGGGTTCGAGTCTGATTGCATAGGTGAGGTATTGGTTCACCTGTTTGTTTATATCGATCAGGAAATCGAGGGTACGGCGCGGCGTTTTATCGATTGATTTGAGCCAGTTCGCGAATAAATCTCCATGCTTGTTGATTTCCAGATACGGTAACAATTCTTTTTGCAATGTTGTATCATACACGAAAGGATATTCCGACGCAGCTTCTTCTATAAAAAAATCGAAGGGATTGATTGTTTTCAAATCGGCAATAATTTCAACCGATATGGAGAGTTCTTTCGTTTTTTCAGGAAACACCAATCTGGCCAAATAATTCCCAAAAATATCCTGCTGCCAGTTAAAGAAATTTATTTCAGGTTTAACTATAATGGAATATGCCTCAATAGGTGTACGGCAATGTGGGGCCGGACGCAACCTTAAAATATGCGGTGAAAGCGCAACCAACCTATCATATTTATAAACAGTTGTGTGCGAGATAACAAGTTTGATAGCCACGAATCTAAATGGTATTAGGTTTATTGATTAGAAACAGAAAATAATTCGTAATGTTTCATTGATTGGAGTACACTTGAATTCTTCGAAAAGAACATATTAAATATTTCATCAGAAACATCATTAAGTTTGATTTGAATATCATCGAGAAATTCATGCAAACCTTTCTGAATAACTTCATTAACATTAGTCATTTCCAATCCGGAGCGGATCATTCCTGCCAGCCTTTCGGCATTGTTGGAATATCTGCCAGAGTTATTTCCTGATATAAGGTGTAATGATAATTCAGCTTGCGATACACATCGCATAATTGAACGTGGAAACAGTTCGTTGAAGATCAAAAATTCTATGATAAAAACTGAATTCAGATTCCCATGGTTTCTTCGATATGCGTCATAAGCACTCACCGATTTTAAAAGTGCGGCCCATTGTATAATATCGAATGTTGAATCAACCAAAGTGTTTGAAGGAAGAATAATATTATATTTTACATCAAGCATTCTGGATGTCTTGTCTGCACGTTCCATAAGACGTCCTATATTGCCAAAATGCCAGACTTCGTTTCGTGAAATGGTAGCATCGATGATTCCATAAAGCAAATGACAACCTCTTTTAATCTGGTTGAAAAATTCACGCGGATCTTCTTTCTGCCAATCCCTTTTCCTATAAGCTTCCTGCACAAAAAAGTACATCGCATTGATCTGTTCCCATACTTCTTTGGTAATCTCCGGTCGCACAGTTCTTGCATTTTCCCTTGCTTTCATGATACAGTTGTACACTGAGCTGGGGTTATTTTGATCGAACCCGAGAAACCTGATCACATTGATTTTTGATGGACTCTTGTACAGCGAATTGAATAGCTCAATATCATCTGAAGATTCAATTAATGGAAGCCATTGCTCCGGTACGTCGGGCGGTAATTCAAGTGAGAGGTTGAAATTCACATCCATAAATCTCGCATAATTCTCCGCTCTTTCAACATAACGGTTCAGCCAGTAAATTGAGTTTGCTACCCTGCTAATCATAACTTATAAAATTTAATTATTTAATACCCATGTATCTTTACATCCACCTCCCTGCGAAGAATTAACAACCAGCGACCCTTTCTTAAGGGCTACCCTGGTGAGTGCTCCGGGAATTATTTTAATGCCGTCTTTACCATAAAGTATATAGGGCCTTAAATCAACATGCCGACCTTCTATTGAATCTCCTGTGAGTGTGGGGACTCTTGACAAGTTGATGACTGGTTGAGCAATGTATTTTCTGGGATTTTTCTTGATCAATTTTTTAAAATCTTCCTGCTGCTGTTTGGTGGATTTGGGTCCAATCAGCATGCCATACCCTCCTGATGCATCAGTCTGTTTTACAACCAGGTTATGAATATTTTCGAGGGTATAATTAAGGTCTTTCTCGTTCCAGCACACGAACGTTTCTACATTTGGGATAATCATTTCTTCGCCCAGATAATATTTAATAATATCCGGTACATATCTGTACACGGCCTTATCATCAGCAACACCCGTGCCCGGTGCATTTACAAGTGTCACATTTCCTTTCTTATATGCCTCAAAGAGACCTGGTGTACCCAGCATGGAATCATTCTTGAAACATATTGGGTCTAGATATTCATCGTCAATGCGGCGATAGATTACATCTACACGTTTCAAACCTTTTGTGGTATACATATAAACCATATTATCCCTAACTACCATGTCGCCTCCCTCAACAAGTTCGGCCCCGATTTGCTGAGCCAGATACGAGTGCTCAAAATATGCTGAGTTATACATACCCGGAGTAAGCAATACTATTTTATTGGTTTTTGCCTGTGGAAGGGTTTCCAGAATATTCCTTAAAATATGGGTGTAATCGTAAACTGGCCTCACATCGAGTTTTGTAAACAATTCAGGAAAAGTTCGTTTTAATATTTCGCGGTTTTCGAGCAAATAGGACACCCCTGAAGGGCAACGTAAGTTATCTTCCAACACATAATATTGTCCATCGGAATTGCGGATTAAATCAGTGCCGGTTATGTGGCACCAGATCTTTCGGGGTGGCGTAAAGCCTTTGCACTGCTTTACATATGTGGTGCAAGACTCTATCAGTTCCCTCGGGATAATCTTATTTTTCAGAATCTTTTGTTCGTTGTAAATATCCTGGATAAAGAGATTCAGCGCAGTTATCCTTTGCTCAAGACCTTTTTCAAGTTTTTTCCATTCGGCACCCTGGATGATCCTTGGAATAATATCGAGATGCAAAATTCGCTCCGTTCCCTGATTATCGCTATATACATTAAAGGTAATACCCATCGATAGCTGAGCTCTGTCTGTAGCGTGCTGTAAGGAATTGAGTTTTTTCCATCCCAGTTTTTCCAGCTTTTCTTTAAATAAATCATAGGTGGGCCTAACGGTTTTATCGTTAGTAAACATTTCGTCATAAAAATCTTCACTTTTATAATTTTCAAAATTGATGCTTTGCATGTTGTATAAATGTTAATATATTCTTTTTGAAACCTATATATCAGTTAGCTAATTTTTTTCAACAAAATAATCCTCTGAAGCAGATTGGGGGGTCTGTTTATCTCGGTCAATATGTAATATCAGTTATATTTGATTACTTTATATGAATTTGAATTCATTCATATTCACGTTTCAAATATAAAGAACTAGGACATATGAGGAATTAAGGCCCAATTAAAATGACGTTAAGACGAGATTAAGAAATTCTTGAAGAGAGCAAAATGTAGGTTGAATCGGTAAAAGGATTCCACATTTTATTGCAATATACCTCTACATCAATAAAAGGAAAGCTCTATGATTTAAAAAAAATTTAAAACATAAATATATTTGTCACAAAAGGTATATTTGAATATTTTTATCCAGTAAAATTTTGATGAAACCTTAATTGTTTTATTATTGTGAATAGCTCAACGGGAAAACCCATAAACATACTTATCGTAGAGGATAACCCGGGCGATGCACGGCTTATCAAGGAAGTTTTAAACGAAGGGAAAATCTTAAACGATCTTCATATTGTTAAGGATGGGGTGGAAGCTATGGAATTTCTTCATAAAAGAGGCGAGTATGCAAAAGCTCCTCGTCCTGATCTTATTATATTAGACCTCAATCTTCCGAAAAAAGATGGACGGGAGGTTCTGGCTGAAGTAAAATCAGATCAGCATTTGAAAAGTATTCCCATAGTGATTATGACCACTTCAAATGCAGAAGAAGATATTTTAAAGTCTTATAATTTACATGCCAATTGCTATATCACTAAGCCTCTCGATTTTCATCAATTTGTTAAAGTGGTTGAATCAATAGAAAATTTTTGGTTTTCAATGGTAAAATTACCAAAATGAAAATATGTACTTTCGGTGTACTTTAACAACACTAAAACACTTACATTCAGTGCAAACCGGCACAATGTTCATCCCTTTCTTTTACTTTTCAATCCAAATGTAATTCTGGCCTTTACCCGTTCTATCAATGCTGGTACAATACCTGATATTCACTTACGAAAACAAATCGGTATTATTTCATTGGTTGAATTTCATAAATTCAGACTACATTTGATATATAAACTGAAAACATATCAATGACGCAGGAATGGTGAAAAAAAATAGCGCTTATACCAATAGTACTAAACAGTCAAATGGGTTTAAAACCATGTTTCGCTCACTTCAATACCGAAATTACCGACTTTTCTTTGCTGGTCAAAGTGTTTCGGTAATTGGCACATGGATTCAACAAATTGCAATGCCCTGGTTGGTTTACGACCTTACAAAATCTGTTTTTCTTTTGGGCCTTGTTGGTTTTGTGGGGCAGGTTCCTACTTTCATTCTATCTCCATTTGCAGGTGTGCTCACCGATCGTTGGAATAAGTATTATATTCTGATTGCCACGCAAATTTTGTCAATGGTGCAGGCCATTATTTTAACTTTTTTGGTTTTTACGCAGTCGATAGAAATTTGGCATATTGTTTTGCTTAGTTGTTTTCTGGGTTGTATAAATGCTTTCGATACTCCGGCGCGCCAATCGTTTGTCATTAAAATGGTGGACAAAAAAGAGGATTTGGGTAATGCTATTGCCCTTAATTCATCGATGGTTAATGCAGCCAGAATACTCGGTCCGTCATTAGCTGGTGTACTTATTGCTGCCACCGGAGAAGGTATTTGCTTTATGATTAATGCTTTAAGTTATGTTTTTGTTATTTTGTCGCTGCTGCTTATGGTTATTCCCCATGAAAAAAAGATTAAAAGTAAGCCTGTTTTAAAGGAATTTAAGGAAGGTTTTTCATATACATTTAGTGTTATTCCAATTAAATACGCTATACTATTATTAGCTTTAGTTAGTTTAATGGGCATGTCCAGTATTGTATTGATGCCAGTTTTTGCCAAAGAAATTCTTCATGGTGGTTCGAACACGTTTGGATTTTTAATGGCGGCATCTGGTTTGGGGGCCCTGATAGGAGCATTTTATCTGGCCTCCCGAAAAAGCATTACAGGACTCGATAAAGTTATTCCTTTGTCGGCAGCCACCTTCGGCATAGGGCTTGTTATGTTTTCTTTTTTTCATGTCTTTATTTTATCCTTGGTATTGATGGTATTAATGGGTCTTGGTATGATGTTACAAATGGCCTCATGTAATACCTTGATACAAACCATTGTCGACGATGACATGCGGGGACGGGTAATGAGCTTTTTCGTAATGGCATTCATGGGAACTGCTCCTTTTGGAAGTCTTTTAGCAGGTAGTGCAGCAAAAGTCATCGGGGTGCCTCACACCATTCTAATTGGTGGCATAGCTTGTATTGTGGGTGCACTGCTTTTTATCCGTAAACTTCCCGAAATATCTAAAGCTATAAATTTACACACGGAAAAATTAACTTTAGCAAAGATGAGCATGGAAGCCTAATTAGCATTCCAATGCTCATTCCTTCTTTTTACTTTCCAAACCAAATGTTTACCCGTTCTATCAACTCCTGCAAAATATCCTGATATTCACCAACGATGCCAAATTCGGTGTGATGGAAGCCATGATTTTTTCAGAAGGCACTATTTCATTTGCTGGAGTTCGTTTATGAACTCAACAGGGTTGATGATTTTATACCCTAAATCGTTTTTAGAGGCCGTTTTAAGCAGGATGCTAATCATCTCTGCTCCCGAAATATCTGGTTTTATTTGCCAACCCATTGCCATTACGCCTGCCACATAGGGGATTGACCAGCTTAACCCTGCTTTGCCACAATACTGATAATAATTAGAACCTTCGATATATTCTTCGGCAACCGTTCTTCCGGAACATGGGGCGAATATCTTATATGATGGGTACTTAAGCGAATCGTTGATTACTTTGTTTGGCCATCCAACCTTACATTGTTGTACATCGTCAGGATGATTTCGGTCATAATAGCATGGGCCAATGAATCCATGATTCTGCGAACAGTCTAAAACGATTAATCCTTCTTGCTCCGCAACTTTTAAGGCTTCATCCCATAGATTGTTATTCTTCTTAAATGGCGATCCGGGACCAGATAGTGATGCCGATATCGATACTACCTTAATTTTGTTGTCTTTTGGTAAAAGTCGATTTTCTTCGATTATCCAGTTAAGGGCATCGGCCTCATACTTTGCATCGGCAGTCCACGATGGAGCAGCCGCAAAATAAATTTGAGCTTCTGGAGCTGTTCCTATGGTTTGGCCAACCAACAGACTCAAAACACCCGGGCCATGCATACTGCCTTTATATTCAGGTTGTTTACAACCAACGTCTTTATATTTAGCTATTTTGCCTTTATATTCAGGATGTTGACCAGGTAAATTCTGATCGATAATAGCAATGTTAATACCTTTGCCGGTAATTCCCTGTTCGTGAAGCGACCGCACCCCCAAACCCGGATTTTTGGCATTTTCCATTATTTGCTCAGCATCAGTGATATGTTTTTTGAATTTTGAATCTTTATTATAGGTTAAAGTTGCAATCTTTTCATAGGTTAAAGTATCATCAATAGAAGTAAGATTGGCCCAACGGACATCCTGAAATTCTTTCAGGGAAGTAATGTTTTTTGTAAAATGAGCAATCAATTCTGAATAATTCAACTTTTTTGGTGAGACTCCCAGTAGCCTTATGGTTGCTGGCTCGTAAAGGTCTAAAAAGATGAAGTTTCGATCGTTTTCGTTACTTTCTTTCATTGAAAAACGCATGGTGATCTCATTTACCAATTGAAGCGTGTCTTTTTTAATGGAAAACGTGGTTAAAGTATCCGTTTTTTTTAGTCCAACCCAGTTTATATATTTAATTATATTACCATTAGGCGGGTTAAAAAATGATAAATACCTATCATTTTGACTTGTATATATTATCGTAAAAAATATCAAGTCTTTCGTGGAAACCGCGGTTAGGTGTTTTATTTGTAAGTCAGGTGCTTTAATGCTGGATGTGAAACCAATTTCTACAGCAGTCGTGTCAGACATTTTGGTAGTATCGTTAGCTTTCACCTGGTTGTATCCTATAAGCAACCATACTCCTATGAGTAAAGCTATTATCTTTTTCATATTTTAAGTTATTAAATGTTTATGCGGTAAAATAACGAACAAAGAGCCTAGTAGACAACGAAAAAGCGATATACCACTTTGTTTAACCGATAAACTAATGTATATAGAGGATAAATATTTAAAGGTCGAAATGTGTAATGAGGTTTTTTCTGTAACTATTGCCCGAAAGTATGCGGGTGCGATTTTTGTCGTTCATAATAATAACGTATTTTCCTGCAAACTGCTTGTTAAGCTCTATCACAAAATTTTTGTTAACAATAAATGCGCGTTGAATCCGAACGAAATTTGCAGGTAATTTTTCTTCCAGGGTTTTAAGGGTTAGGTCGGTTAGGTAATTGCCTTTATCGGCAGTTTTAATGGTTACGTATTTTTCGTCGGCTTCAAACAATACTATTTCACTTAATCGTACCAGGATTATTTTGTCACCAATTTTTACAGACAGTGAGGTTAATTCGTTCTGTGGCTTTAGCTTTTCGGCTAGTTGTATAAAGTTTCGGATGTTTTCTTCCTGATTGTCTTTTTTTAACCATTGTAGCTTTTTGATGGTTACATCCAGCCGCTCTGCTTCAATCGGTTTTACAAGATAATCGACGGTATTTGTTTCAAAAGCTTTCAGCGCGAATTGATCGAAAGCAGTCGTGAAAATGATAATGGGTAAAAACTTTAATTTGCCAATTAGTTCAAAACCATCTAATCCGGGCATCTGAATATCGAGAAATATGAGATCGGGTTTGTGCAATGCAATCATTTCCAAAGCTTCGAGTCCATTAGATGCTTCGGAAACTATTTCAATTACGTTGGTATACTTTAAAAGTAATCGCTTTATCCGGCTGCGGGCATGGGCCTCGTCATCAATAATGATTGATTTAAATATCATCTTTCAAAATTAATGTTATATTTTTTTCTATACCATTCTGTAATTCGATGGAATACCGTTTTGGGTATAAAATGTCTAATTTATCATAGATACTTTGTAATCCGTATCCCGACATTAAATTGACAGGGAAATCAGGACCATCATCATAAACCTTTATTTCCAGTTGATTTTCCGTCTTTATGATCGTCATTTTAATATGTCCACCATTTGTTTTTTTTGCTATTCCGTGCTTTATAGCATTCTCAATTAGTGGTTGCAACGTAAATTTTGGAATCAATATATTTTCGATATCGCTGTTGTATCCGAACTCATAATTTAAATTGTCACCAAAACGTTCTTTTACAATACTCATATACAAGCTTACTATTTCTATTTCATTTTTCAAGGGGTTGAAATCATTTTCTTCTTTGTTAATACTGTATCTGAATAATTTTGAAAGGGATAATGCCATTCGTTCCGTTTTTTCCGGGTTTTCCCAGCATAATTCGGATATGGAGTTTAATGCATTATATAAAAAATGCGGGTTTATTTTAGATTGCAGTGCATTAAGATCCGAGCGGACTTTTAACTCGCTCAACTGCGATATTTCAAGTTCTTTCTCCTTTAATGAAACTATCTTTTGGTTGGATATGTAATTGCTGATTAACCTTACAAATCCAACAAAAACCCCCAGCAGAATAACATAATCAAGTGAAATAATTCTGCGGGCAATCATTTTATCTGTTATTTCATTACACAATTTATAAGTAATAAATAATCCAAGTGTGATAAAAACAAGATTCAAATATTGCCTAAGCCAAAATATTGATTTGCTTTTTAAAAAGGCGTTTTCAATAAAGTAAATCAAGTTGGAAGGAAGAATCGGAATTGTGAAAAGATAAAGGTATACGCTAACAGGTAAAGGGTTTTTAAGATGACCTGAAATAAATACAATAGAAAGAATAATCAATATTATAACGATACTGAAAATTAAAACTTTTACATTGAAAATTAACCATTTATTTGTTATCCGCCGCTCAATGCCAGATGTATAAGAACTAGCTTTGTTCCCAAAGAATAATAATACCGGGACCAGTAGCCACATTGCCATAATACTGATCAAACTTGAGCGTAAAGTAAGAATGTTGAGAAAAAAATAAGATGGATCCTTAAGACCTAATAATTTTTTTACAGAAGGTTCTGATAATTTGAGAAAAATGAAATTTCGATCACTCTCCGCATTATTCGTGGAAAAACGCATTGTAATGCGATCCACCCATTGAAAATCATTTTTTACAATACGAAATGTAGCTATTGTATCATTCTTTTTTATGCCGTTACGGTCAAGATACATGAGAATATCACCATCAGGAGGGGTAAAAAATGACAGAAATCGGTCTTTTTGGCTGTGATACCTTAATGTGAACACAACCACATTCTTATCCAAAACTGCAGTCAAACCTTTTATTTGCAAATCTGGCGCAACAATACGCTCCCCAAAACCAATTTCAACCGGCTGGTTTGTTGCCGAAGGAAAGTCGTTGGCTTTGGTTTGGTTTTGATTATAAACGTTTAGGAATAAGCAACTGAAAACGATTAAAACAATCAACTTCTTCATCTATGTCTTTTTTGTTACATCCATTTGAGCCTGTTGGAGTAAAGTAACGAACAAAGGTTGTTACCTGCAACAAAAAAAAGACAAATCCCCTATATTGAGCGATAAACTATAATATTAAGGAAACAAAACTATAACAAAAGATTTCTGAGCCAAGAACCAAAGCTTGCCCGACCACTGGCGGGACTCAAGACAAATAGCTATTTATCAAATTATTAGTTCTGAGTAACTGTATTATCAATCATATGCAATGTTCATCCCTTGCTTTTACTTTCCAATCCAAATGTAAATCCGGCTTTTACCCGATCTATCAATTCAGGTAAAATATCCTCATATTCGCCTACAATGCCAAAATCGGCATGGTGGAAAATGTTTGCTTTCGGATTATGGTCAATGGCAATGATTTTTTCAGATTCTTTTATACCGGCTATATGCTGAATGGCGCCTGAGATACCAATGGCAATATATACCTTGGGACGAATGGTTTTTCCGGTTTGTCCCACTTGCCGGGGATATTCGGCAACCCCTTCATCCACTACCGGGCGGCTACATGACCATTCGGTATTTATTCCCTGATTTTTCAATGCTTCCGCCAAGGCCTGCACCAAGCCTAAACTATCGTTGGTGGTTCCTCGTCCTCCTGAAATTACAACCTCGGCCTCGAAAAGATTTTGCAATCCACCTCCACCGCGCACTGTTTTTATGATTTCAACCACAAATTCCTTATCATTCAAAACCGGCTTGAAATGTGAAACAATGCCTTTCCGTCCTTCCACACGTTTTGGAACTTCAAAAGTACCAGCCCGGGCAGTAGAGATTTGTGGACAAACAAAACCAAGAATGGTAGCCAGTTTACTTTCACCATAGGTTGGCCGCCGCGATTCAAGAATGGGGGTATAAATTACTTTTTCTTTTTTATCAACGTACTCACCTATTTCAAGACCTGTGCAATCAGCCGTAACGCCACTATCGGTTTTCATACCTATACGGGGAGCTAATTCCCGTCCGGAAGTGGTGGCGGCAAAAAGAGCAATTTCCGGTTTTCTTGCCTTAATGATTTGCTCAAAAATGGATGAAAAAGGAAGTACCAGATATTCTTCCAGCCTGTCGTCTTCAACTACAATAACCTCGTCTGAACCATGCTCAATCATTAATTGTGCCAATGGTTGAACACTTTTTCCTATCATTACGGTCATCACTTTGGTGCCATTTCCTAATTGTGTTGCCAGGTGGCGTGCGGGAGTCAACAACTCAATGGATGGCCTGGAGATGTTCCCGTTGGTTATCTCGGCCCATGTGAGTATTCCTCTTGACCCTTCTCTAAAGTCTTTTTCAGGAAAATCAGGGCGCTGCGTCTCCTTCTTTACAGCATCCTCCTTCTTCTTTGCCACATGTCCGCCTTTTTTTAAGTTTGCAATTAAGCTATCCACCAACCCAGCATCGTTGTGACCTTCAGACATGGTAATCGGAGGGCGTTCACTCACGATATTGATAACTTTTGCAACAATGGTAGGGGAGCCGCTAATCCCAATTTTTTCGGTTCCCAGGCCAATAGCGTCAATTCCAAAAGTTGTAATTTTCAAGCTTCGGGCTTTGATGGCTCCGCTCAAAGAGGGCTTACGCGGAGCAATTCCGGTAGGCGTTAATGAAATTACGCAAGGCATGGGTAATTTCATCATTTGATATCCTCCTTCGATAATGCGTTTAGCAACAACATTACCCTCACCGTCCGCCTTTATACTCTCTACAAATGTTGCCTGAGGTATTCCAATACTTTCGGCTACCTGCGAGGGAACGTGTGCGGTATCGCCATCGCTGGTTTGCCGTCCGGCCAGAATAATAAAAGGCTCCTTTGAATCTTTGGTAAAGCCCAGGTGCTTCAGCATTGTTGAAATTGCCAGTCCTGTGGCATAAGTATCGCTACCACCCAGTTTACGATCCGATAAAAGGTATGCCTCGTCATAGCCCATTGAAACGGCAGTTCGAAGCGCAGTTTCAAATGAGCCTGGACCCATGGAGCAAACTATTAATTTTGCATCAGGATATTGTTTCTTTAACTGCAAACCTGCCTCCAGACCAAACTGGCAATCGATATTGATAATTGATTTCGCTTTGGTTCTATCCATCAGCCCATCTTCACCCATTCTCATTTCAGTGGGCAAGGGTACTTGTTTGATTAAACTTATGATTGTTAAAGCCATTGTTTTCTTTTCTTTTAATAAATTACATATTTTGAAAATCGGGACCATTGCCACCATTGGGTACTACCCAGGTAATACCGTCTCCTGGCGATTTAATATCGCACGTGTGGCAATGCATACAATTTTCAGCATGGATCCGAAGCTCTTTTTCTCCATTCTTATTGACGTGAAGTTCATATACTTCCGACGAGCAAAAAAACTGTTCCGGCGCGCCATATTGTTCAATATTAACGGCTTTAAATTGTTCCGGATTATTAATATGGAGATGTACCACCTGCTGTTCATCATGATAAACACCGGAATGGTAAATATCGGTTGCTTTATCGAATGTCAGCACCTTGTCGAACTCTAGTCTGCCTTTAAATCTTTCTTTGAAAGGTTTCTTTTTATACTCGCTGAGTTTTAGTGTCGTTTGGTAATCGGGATGAGCTCTCAACCTGCCAACGAAACCGGCCCCTCCGGTTATCAACTGGGTTCCGAAAAGCAATCCTCCGGTTATCAGTCCTTTTGCAAATCCTTGCCTGAAGTTACGAACGGGGTACATTTCTTTGCGAATTATGCTTTGATTCACCAGTGTTTCATAAAGTTGAAGGCTTTTTTCCGAAGTATCGTTATTCAATAGTGCTGTAGAAACGGCTTGTGCTGCCAGCATTCCGGATTTGATGGCTAAATGCACACCTTTTAATGCGGGCATGGTAACCATACCTGCGCTATCGCCCACAATTAATGCATTGTCGATGTACAGTTTGGGAATGGCATAATAACCGCCTTCGGGTAATGTTTTGGCGCCATACTCCAATAACTTGCCACCCTTTAAAATTTTGGAAACAAAGCCGGTTGTTTTCCATACTTGCATAACATCATGAACATCAAAAGAGGGATCTTTGTAATCGAGTCCTACCACAATTCCAATGGCCACTTTATGATCGTTCAATCCGTAAATAAAGCCACCACCAAATTCATCGTTATTGAGCGGATAGCCCATGGTGTGGTATACTTCACCTGGCTGGATGTTTCCTTCCGGCACTGACCATAACTCCTTGCAACCTAACGAGTACATCTGCTCGTTTCGGTCCTGTGTGAGGTTGAATTTTTTAATCAGCATCTTGGCCAGATATCCCCGGGTTCCTTCGGCAAAAATGGTAATTTTAGCTTCCACCCGCGTGCCTGCCTGGAAGTTTTCCAACGGATGCCCATGATGATCCACGCCCGTATCTTTGGTTTTAGCACCTACCACTTTACCATCCCTATATAAGATCTCATCTACGGCAAAACCCGTATATATTTCCACTCCTCTTTCTTCGGCCATAGTTGCCAGGTATTTGCATAGCTGACCCAAGGAAGCAGTATAGTTGCCCTTGTTGTTCATATAGGGAACATGAAATGGCAATGTTATGCTGCCATTTTCCGTTAAGAATATCGTTTTATCCCTGGTGACTTTAGCATTGAATGGAATTTCTGCAAAATCCACACCGGGCAATAATTCTTTAAAAACATCAGGTTTAATTACCGCGCCCGACAATATATGGCTTCCGATAGCAATACCTTTTTCGATAAGCAATATCCTATGATGCTGTCCATTTTGTTTAAATTTATCAGCCAGATGAATTGCCGTAGCTAAGCCAGATGGCCCGCCACCGATTATTAACACATCCGTTGATACCTGATCTACATTACTCATTCTATTTCCTCCTGGTTTAATTTAGTATCAAACCTGTTGATTATTTAATATTGGTTAAGATAACGCATCTTTACCAGAAAAATTTAAATAGTTGCTATTATTAATTTGATTCATTTTTCTTATTTTCAATGTTGAAAAATTCAAATCATAAAGCCAATTTCGAATATAAAGGCACAAATAGACAATTTGTTCATAGAAGTATTATAAAAATTACACAAGAATCATTACTGAAAACCTATTTATTAGTTTGGAAAAGTAGAATGAATTTACTTTAACTAAAGATTGCCAGCATAATTAAAAATTCTCCCCTAATAATGAACGATTCTTCCCCTGTATTTGGATTAATCTGAACCTAAATTTGAGTTATATTTCTAACTAAATTAAATAACTAACTAAACTAAAATTGTTATGAAAAGGAAATTTCTATTTTCATTCGTGATGCTTGTTTTTATTTTTTCTTGTTCGAAAAATAACGAGACAAACCAAAAAGACATTGATTCGGGCAACAAACTAAAAACTACCAATTCCTTTAAAGGCGTTAACTGGGCTGATGCCAGAGATAATTACAACAGTGGTTGGGTATTGCCGAGTGGCGTTTTGTCTGGCGATAGTTATAGTACTATCAAATCTCATGCTCAAACCATTTGTTCGAATTTTCAAAGCAAACTTGGGGCTAACACTGTTCGTATTCCTATCAATCCTCCAACAGTATCTGGATTTTGGAGTAATTATAAAGGTACGATAGATGGGGCGCTTGCACAGGGGATGAAGGTTATAATCTGTTGCTGGACAGAAAGTGGTTCTGTTGGCACCGTTACCAATTCCACCAACTTTTATGCTATGTGGACAACTGTAGTTAATGCTTACAGTTCTAATTCAAATGTTTATTTTGAAATTTTAAATGAACCATTTGGATATTCTACCAGTAACTGGTTAGGGCTGTGCAGTACGTGGTTATCTAAATACAGTTCTATACCAAGAGGAAGAGTTTTGGTAGGTGGCACCGGGTACGATGACAATGTAAATAATGTTGGAGGCGATAGCAGGGTGAGTGGTTGCTTGTTTTCGCAACATATGTACCCGTGGTGGGCCAATTATACTACCAATGGACAATGGTATAATAAATTGTCAAGCGCTTGTAATAATTATGCTGGTAGTACTATACTTACTGAATTCGGTTGTGTTATGAACTCCGGATTAAATTTTTATGGTACGAGCAGTACTGATAATATTGTTTGTTTTTTGCAAGGTGTAACCAACTACACGAGGGCTAAAGGAATGGGTTGTTGTTATTGGCCTGGTTTGAGAGATGGCGACAGTTATAGTATGACTACCCGTAACAGCAACTATTCATTAAATGTAGTTAATGCATCAGGTGTTTCTCAGCTAAATTGGGGTTGGGGAAATTAAAAGTTGGTAATGATGAAAACGAAAAAAAATAATCTATTTAAAATTTTTCTATGCAGTATATTTTTCATGCATTCGTAGGATATATCAGTGTTACCAACGGCGTTGATGCTTAAAATATGAGTTTCTTAAAGTAATAGAAGGCTATACATGGAAGATCGCAGATCTGAATGTATAGCCTTTTTACTTATTTTGAAGCTTTTAGAAACGAATAATAGCGATGATGATATGAGGTCTGAGCTGAAAGGGCCAGAGACAAAATAAACCCTATAAGTATGTTTTATTATTTAGCCGTAATTTCAATAGTACTTTCAGGTAAGTTTTCTGATTTTGCTTTAATAACTATTTTACCCGAATTTCCTGTGGACTGGATAACTGCTATACATCGGCCTTCGTAAGCATTACGCCAGGGGAGTTTAAAATTATCGAGACATGAGGCATCGCCATTGTCGGTACCAATTAGTTTCCCTTCTCCGCTTACCTCAAACTCAATTTTATTCTTTGCCAGGTAAGAACAATTCATGTTTTTGTCAAGCAATTTTGCTTCAATCATTACTGCATCTTTTTGAGTTGCTGAAATCTCTTTTGAATCGGCTGTTAGCAGTAATGCCTGAGGTTCGTAAACGGTATTCAAAACAGCGGTTAATTCTTTATTGTCTTTTTTCTTAGCCACTGCCTTTACCTGGCCTGCTTCATAAGGCACATACCACCAGAAACAGGAGTTTGCTTCGTTATATTTTTTCTTTCCAAATGATTTATTGTTGACAAATAATTCAACTTCATCACCATTTGAATAGGCTATAACCAAAACTGAATCACCACGTTGATAATTCCAATGAAGTTTTTCTTCCACAGCGCTTAAAAACCAGGCCATTTTACCCATCGGGTCAGCTTCCAGGTTATCTGAAAGTTTTTTCTTACGAGCTGCCAGAGATAACATGGGCTTCTCGCTCCACATACTTTGGCGCCAATAATAAATAGGCTTTTCGTTATTAGTTAAATCAAGCAAACCGGAATAAGCTGAACGTAACGGAAATTTTCCTGCTTCGCCAAGGTAATCGATACCAGTCCACAAGAATTGTGAGCAGATGTAATCATTTTTCTTTGTTGCCAACCAACCAGCATAATTATGCGGATTTTCGCTCCCATAAATAATCCTGTTAGGATAAGTCTGATGATTGGGTTCATAAAGACTTTCGGTATAGTTATACCCGGTAATGTCGAGCACATCAGGTAATCCAATAATGTTGGAGTTTTTAATGTCGGCAAATGCCATTGTGACAGGACGTGAGGTATCCACCGATTTAACTACATTCTTTAACTTTCGTGCAATACCTATCATGCGTGCAGGATCAGGTTTTGAGAAATCATAGTTGTGGTCTTCTTTATCGGCATAAGGGTCATTGGCATAATCTATTTCGTTACCAATACTCCACATGATAATGGAAGGATGGTTTTTGTCGCGTTCTACCAAATCATATAAATCGCGTTCTCCCCATTCGTTAAAATATTGTGAATAACCGTCGTATCCGGCAATAGTGTTGTTCCAACCATTGAACCACTTACGTTTCGGATATTCCCATTCGTCAAAAGCTTCGTCCATGACAACAAAGCCCATTTGGTCGCATAAATCAAGAAACTCAGGTGCTACAGGATTATGACTGGTCCTTATAGCATTACATCCGACAATTTTTAGTTTCTCAAGTCTTATCTTCCATATTTTTAAGGGTACCGCTGTGCCTACGCAACCCCCGTCCTGATGAACACAAACACCCTTAAGTTTTATAATTTTCCCGTTAAGAAAGAAACCGCGATTTTTATCAAAAGCAATAGACCTGATACCCAAAGGCTCATTTGTTTCATCAACCAGGGCGCCATTGGCCCATACACTTGTTTTCAAAGAATACATGTATGGTTTATCGATATCCCAAAGTTGAGGGTTTTTCAAATTGAGCTCCTGGTGTACTTGTGTTAAGGTATCTGGGACGATTATCTTATTTTCGCTGCTGGCAACTTGTTTTTGTTTACTATCCAATAAGGTAAGTTTAACGATTACGGTGGCTTTACTTTGAAGCTCATTTTTAATATTTGTTACCACAAGAATTTTAGCAGATGTATCTGAAACAAAAGGTGTGGTAATGTTTGTACCCCAATTTACAACATGTAATTTTGATGTAGCAGTTAACCAGACATTTCGGTATATACCTGATCCGCTATACCAGCGTGTATCGGCATACTTTGTGCGGTCAACCCTTACCGATATTACATTTTTTTGCCCGATGAGTAAAAAAGGTGAAAGATCATAAATAAATGAAATATAGCCAAATGGTCTTTTTCCAAGATAATGCCCGTTAATCCATACTTCACTATTGTTGTACACACCATCGAAAATAATGCTGACAACCTTGTCTTTGTAAGAAGTCGGGACATCGAAACTTTTCCGGTACCACCCAATTCCACCAGGTAAATAAGCTGTACTACTTGCATATTTCTTGTCAAAATCAAGTTCTATACTCCAGTCATGCGGCAAATTCAGCGGATGCCATTTAGAGTCATCATAACCAGGTTCTTTTGCGGCATTTATGTCGCCCAAATTGAACTTCCAGGCAGCATTAAAAAGTTTAGTTTCTCTTACCTCCTGAGCATTTGAAACGGTTGTTATAAAAGAAAGCAAAAACAGTGATATTAGTAATCGTTTATTATTCATGGTTTATATGGTTTATCGTTAAAGTAGCTCTATGGTGACAATTGAATGCCCCGCAATTGGGAAAACATCAGAAGGTTTATAGAACCCAATCGGTAAGATATTTTCTAGGGAATTTTGAGTTG
>CAYZNC010000075.1:0-6052 GCA_964478555.1 uncultured Bacteroidales bacterium
ACTTCCACCATCATTTTTCCAATATTCTGACCTGAAAACAAGCCCAGAAATGCTTCTGGCAGCTTATCAAACCCTTTGATAATAGTTTCCCTGAAATACAATTTTCCTTCGTTTAACCAGGTTGTTAATTGTTGTGCGCCTTCCTGGAACCGGTCACTATAATCTCCAACAATAAAACCCTGGATGAGTGCGCTCCTGGTTAAAACCATAGGAAGAAAACGAATGCCGCGTGTAAGCTGGGCGTTATATGAAGCTATTTGCCCGCAGATAACAATCCGGGCTTTAAAATTAATGTTCATCATTACCATTTCAGTTATTTCCGCCCCTACGTTATCAAAATACACATCCACTTTGTTGGGACAAGCTGATTGAATGAGATCGAACAGATTTCGTCCGGCTGTTTTATAATTAATTACCTCGTCGAACCCGAATTCTTCTTTTAACATTTTCACTTTTTCGTCGGAGCCGGCTAAACCAACTACGCGACAGCCTTTAATTTTGGCTATCTGGCCTGCAATAATGCCTACTGCACCTGCAGCCCCAGAAATAACTACCGTTTCTCCGACTTTCGGTTTACCAATGTCGAGGAGTCCAAAATATGCCGTTAAACCTGGTATTCCAATGATACCAAGATAATAGCTCGGAGGGATAGTAGAATTTTCAATTTTACTCAGCCGGGATACTTTCTGAATACTTTTTGTAGCCCATGGTAATGTGCCTAACACCAAATCACCGGCCTTCAGTTGATCAACTCGGCTTTCCTCCACTTTGGCAACAACACGCCCCTGAATGGGAGCATCCAATTCAAAAGGAGCGGCATATGATTCAATGTCGTTCATGCGCCCACGCATGTATGGATCTACCGAAATGTAGAGTGGCTGTACTAAAACTTCCTCTTCTTTTAACCAGGGAAGTTCGATGTCTTCGAACCTGAAAATATCCGCTGTAGGTAAGCCCTTGGGCCTGCTGGCCAGAACAATTTGTGTTGCTTT
Source organism: uncultured Bacteroidales bacterium (assembly GCA_964478555.1). GTDB lineage: Bacteria > Bacteroidota > Bacteroidia > Bacteroidales > JAAUTT01 > JAAUTT01. The sequence continues at coordinate 993 of CAYZNC010000075.1, forward strand.
CATGATTAGGTAAAATATTATTATATAAAACAATTTAAATTTAAAGAGTTATCTTAAAATAACTCAAAAAAATTCACTAAATTCAATAGAAATATTTACAACACACATAAGGCATTTATTTAATACATTATAATTATTTTTTTTACAGCCGATTAAGCCCATGCGAATAAAAGTAAGCCTGATATTGGTTATATTCATTGTATTATCTAATCCTTTAGCGAAGGCTGGGAACAAATATTTGGACAGGATTGCAAATAATCCTCCGCAATTTGTTGACAGTGTCAGTGCCATCCCTATTCAGAGCATCAATTTCCAGACAAACGAAGATATTCCGCTACGAATTCATTTACGTGTGCAAGATGCAGATGCAGATGGGCTTAGCTTTACCAGTGTGACTTCTCTCCTGGGAAAAGGTACAATTCAATCCATTTCTTTAACGGATACTTCCTTTTGGTATGTGCCAAAATTTCATACCTATGGAAAAGATACTGTAAAGGTCATTATAAACGATCATGGCCTGCCTCCACTTTACGATACGTTAAATGTGATTGTAACCATAGTACACATTAATCACTCACCGGTAGTTCTCGACAATGCCAATAATCCCATTACTTCTTTGATCGATTCGATTCCCGGAAATGGAACAAAACAAATCTGCCTGAATTCTTTTGATATAGATGGCGATAAAGTTGTGATAAGCTATATCGCGTCCTCTCCTTCAAACGGCACCATTAGCGGAATTAAAAATATGTGTCTTACATACCAACCCAACAATGGGTTTGTTGGTACGGATAATATGGACATTCTCTATTGTGATAATGGCAGTCCTGTCCTTTTTAATTCCATAACCATCCATTTAAAAGTTTTTAAACCTAATACTCCTCCTGTCATTCAGGATCAACTGGGAAATCATATAACTTCCATATCGGATACCACTCCGGAGACAGTTCCATTGAAAATATGTTTGAATGCCTCGGATCCTCAAAATGACAGTATTAAAATCTACAACGTGCTATCGGAAGGCAATCATCTGCAAATTGATTCTTTAGATAGAGGCAAGTTTTGTTTTTATGCCACACCCATAGGATCGTTTTTTGGCAACGATAACTTAAAAGTTGTGATTGCAGATAATGGTTACCCGGTCATGTACGATTCGCTTATCATTCATATTAATGTTTCGCATCAGAACCAGGCTCCTGAGTTCCTGGACCCATTTCAAAAGATTACAGACACACTTTATTTTGATGCCTACGAAAAAGAGCCTATGCAAATATGCCTTCCAGTATTTGACCCTGAACATGATAAAGTGAAGATAACCAACATTAATAACACGTCATCCAACGGTACTGTAAGTTTTTCTGATGCTGATAGTACATGTTTGAATTGGATTTCGCCCAGTTTTACAAGCACCCATAAACTAATGGTAACGGTTTGCGATAACGGTACTCCTTCGCGTTGCGATTCTGCCATTGTTTTTATTCACGTTTTGCCACGATTCATCATTTCACAAGGGATTTCTCCAAATGGCGATGGATTCAATGATAGCTGGCAAATTCTTGGCATAGAGCGCCATCCCTTAAATACAGTACAAATTTTTAATCAATGGGGAAACCTAGTCTATAAAGTTTCCGGGTACGATAATATTAATGTGGTTTGGACGGGAGAAACAAATACCGGTCATGTATCAGACAGTAAGGCTTCTGATGGCACTTATTTTTATATGATTGAGTTGGAGGATGGCTCCAAAATGAATGGTTTTATAATATTGAAACGTTAAAAACTATGAGTTTACGTTGGCTGCTGATGGTAATTTTTTGTGTTCTCTTCTTCATCAAAGTAAGAGCGCAACAGGAAGCGTTGTATTCGCAGTATTTCTTCAATCAGCTTGCTATAAACCCCGCATATGCCGGTAATAATGACGCTTTAGATATCACGAGCCTGAGCCGTAAACAGTGGTTTGGTTTAAACGGGTCCCCTACTACATTTTCCTTATTCGGACATACTCCTTTGTTGACAAACCGTGCTGTTGAACGGACGTATTCCGATGGTAATCACCATTTCTTTTCGCCCAATAACCAAATCGGACTCGGGGTGGTCTTATGCAATGCTCATATGGGTGTTAATAACAATTTCCTGGCAAGTTTCTCCTATTCTTACAAAGTCCTTTTGAGCGACGAGGAACGGTTATCTTTCGGAATACAAGGTAGTATTTTTAATTTCCGCCAATTATACAATCAGTTAGACAACATTAATACCTTGGACCCTGTTTTTCAGAACAACATTTCAGTAACTAAATTTAATGTAGGAACGGGTGTTTTTTATGAGACTGATCGTTACTACGCTGGTCTTTCGGTACCTGAAATTATTGAAAATCATCTTAATCCTGAAAACTCTTCCGGTGAAAAACAGTTAAGACAATACTTTATCACCGGTGGCTATTTGTTTTATTTAAACCTTAACCTTAAGATTAAACCTACATTTTTATTCAGATACACCGATGGTTTACCGCCCGGATTTGACATCAGCGCCAATGTTCTTTATAAGGATAAAACCTGGATCGGCATCTCATACAGTCACAACAATGCTGTTAGTATGATAGGTGAATTTTTTATTTCACCCAAATTCAGAATAGGCTTGGCATATGATTATCCGGTCAGCCAGCTTCATTTGGTAACTCATGGATCTGGGGAGTTGATGCTAAATTATACGTTTCTTAAAACTTCAAAACGAATCATAAATCCACGATATTTTTAAAATGAAAAAATGTTTTCCATATAAACCATTATTGAGTTTTTGTATAAGTTTTTTGATTTGTATCACAGCAACGGCACAAACAGGAAAAAATTTATCATACCCATTTCAGGAAAAATTATTAAAAGCAAATCAATATTATAAACTAGCCGATTATAAAAAAGCAGTTGATTTATTTCTAATCATTTCCGAAAAATCGGATAAGGACACGAGTATCATGTTCAGGATCGCTTATTCGTTTAAAAAATTGAGCGATTTTAAAAATGCAGAAGTATGGTACAAAAAAGCCATCACGGGAAATGAAAAAAGAGTGCCTCCTTTTCACCGGCTTTGTTATGCAGAGGTATTAACCACAAATGGGAAATATAGTGAAGCCTTACGCTGGTATAAGGAATATGGGAAAGTTTCACCGTCATCAGACTTAAGGGCAAAAGAGGCTATACAAAGTCTCGAGCACATAGCCGATTTATATGCAGATTCTGCATTGTATGCTTTGTATCCTGTCAATATCAATACTCCTGATGTGGAATTTGCAACTTGCTTTTATAAGGACGGGTTGCTGTTCCTTGCAAATAAAAGCACTGCAAAATCAGCCTTCCTGACCTTATTGTTCTCCAAGACTGATAAAACGGGAAATTTTACGCCACCTGAAACCTTCGATTTGGGTTTTAAAACTCCTTATAACCAAGGACCGGTTTCATTTTACGATCATTTTAGCAAGGTGATATTCAGTCAGAATGCACCTGAACCTGGGCTTAAAAAAACAACCACTGAGGTCCCGCTCCAACTGTTTCAGGCTCATCTCGACGCTAATAACCAATGGATAAGAGATTCCACACTGTCTTTTGTCAATCCTCAATATTCCTATACGCAGCCTTGTGTTTCGCGAGATGGTACAAGGTTATACTTTGTGTCAAACATGCCAGGCGGTCGCGGAGGAACTGATCTATATGTAAGCAAATGGATCGATAAACAGTGGGGTTCGCCTGTCAACCTTGGGCCTCAGATTAATACTCCCGGCGATGAGATGTTTCCATATCTTTCCGGGGATTCCGTTCTGTATTTCTCATCCAATGGGCATGGGGGATTGGGCGGATTAGATATTTTCAAAATCGATGTGAAACAGACCGGACAGTCTGAAAATTTAGGAACACCTTTCAATTCGCCTTATGATGACTTTGGTATTTTACAAAATAATGGTGGCCGAAGTGGTTATTTTTCTTCCAATCGAAAGAATGGTGCAGGAGCAGATGACATATACAGTTTCAAATTAATCAGAAGAAATGTGGAGATCAAGATAATTGACGACAAGACATTGCTTCCCATTGAAAACGCAGAAATTTCCAGCAACGATCTGGCACTAATGAAGTCTAATGGCCATACCGATCAGGATGGCAATTGCACACTGGTGATTCCCCTTGATAAATCGTTGCAGGTAAGCATTAAAAAAGAAAATTATACACCGAAAATGTTTTCTTTTCAACCTGTTAATGCAACACAGGGATTAACTGTTATTTCGCTAACCCTTGATGAAAAGTTTGTTGAATTACAGCAAAGGGCTGAACTTAATGAAATCAATCTTCCGAAAATAGAAGTAATTCCCTTTCAGATTAAGGCAGCGGTAACTCAGGACAAAAAAATACCAAAAAGTATAGGGCCTGTTAAAAAAGAAAACCAACCAAAAGAAAGGATCATAATAACGGACGAGAATAATAAGCCTGTCGCTAATCCTCAGAATGTCATTTATAAGGTTCAGATTTTTGCATCGCGCATGCCTGCGGACGAAGACGAGCTAAGATTGAAATACACGGGCAATTTAAAGATTAATTTTTTCTATGAGACTAGGTGGTACAAATATACCATTGGTGTGTTTAACAACTATACCGAGGCAAAACAGTGTTTGTATGCATCCGGAGTAACCGATGCCTTTATTCTGGCTTATATAGATAATAAAAGGGTTCGGATAACAGTTGCCAAAGCAGTTACCAACGAAACTGATGTTGAAAAACCGGATAGAATGTATTTTATGAAAAAGCTTTAAAATGTTTTCGGGCAGAAGCTAAATAGCCTCCCCTTCAGCTTTTAATTTCACGCATATATTTACAATCTCTATATTTCAGTGGCCAGAGGTTCTAATAAATTGTTAAAGCCCCTTGTTTTAATGCTTGTTCGACTACTGGCGGAGCCCGCATACAGCAGGCATGGGTTTGGGGTCGAATTAGAGTTGCCGAGGCATTTATATATATAAAGAAAAAATGACCTCAAAGATTTTGAAAACCTTTGAGGTCATTAGCACTATTGGTTTATAA
>CAYZNC010000075.1:6152-21023 GCA_964478555.1 uncultured Bacteroidales bacterium
AATGACCTCAAAGATTTTGAAAACCTTTGAGGTCATTAGCACTATTGGTTTATAACCAGACCATTTGCTGAGCCTAAATTAGAATAGGAGCGGTTTAGGTCAATTACTTACTATAATAGATGAAATCTTATCGTTAAAACCGGCATCAACCAAGCAACCATTGTCGGCCGTTAATATAAGTGAGGTACCGGTAAAATTATTATCGATGAATACTGTCACCTTGAAGCCGTTTACTTTGATAGAAGAGATGCTGTTATCAGGAATACCCAATGCAGCCAAATTAGCAATTGTATAATTGCCGGGTGCAAGGGTAACAGAAGTGCCCGATAGACCGCAGTCGCTATAGAATGTTGCTCCCTTTCCTATTCCGGAAGTTGTTGGTGGTATTGTAACTGGAACAGTCACAACTGAACCAAATTCAAGGGCCCCAATATCCACAGCAGACCCAATTTGAGCACTCCCGGCGAAATCCTTATATGCTCCAAGTACATTGATTCCCTTGTTAATACACGGCGAGCTACTTTGCAAGCTAAAGTCTAATGCAGTTACACTGTTAAACTTAGGATCTGCATTGATGGAATGCGCACCGATATTAGTTATTCCAAAAATACTTGTAAGGTAATAACAATTATAATCGGGAATTATATTTGAACCACCTACAAATGCGGTACCTGTGCAATTATAAACGATATTATTTTTAAAATTGACCGTCTCTCCATAGCCAAAAACAAGTCTATTAACATTATAAAAAGTGTTATTGAAAACATTTGAACTTGAACCTGCAGGACTTGCAGCGTCAATAGCCATTCCATAGATATTAATAAACTCGTTATAATAAACCTGCAGATTATTCGAATGGTCTGAAATGGCCACATCGGCATTCACAAATTTATTATACCGGATGATGGTATTTCTGTTATCGGTATAATTAGTATAGAAAATGGTTGTACTAGGACCTGTCTGGTCTCTTTTAAAAATATTCCGCTCAATAATACCTTTTCCACTAAATCCAACCTGATCGGTATTTAGCAATAAGCAGAATTTATCGCCGGTACCGGAATGGTCAATAGTATTATCGTGTATATAGAAGTTTTGAATATTACCCAATTGGCAACCATCGCCGGCTGCATATAATTCAGAGGGGTTAACAAAGTATTTGAGGTTTACATTATGCACATAATTCCCTCCAAATTCCAGAGAGTCCATGTTTGCTATAAAACAACCATCATCTCCCGTATTGTAAACTTCGCAATTGAGTACGCGAAATTGTCCTGAAGAGTTCATATTACGAATTCCCCATTCACCATCATGAATTTTACAATTGATAACGGAGCTACGGACATTGTACATAAAATTGACAATAGCAGTTGCATTAGCAGTTGAGAAAATTTCCAAATCGCGGATAGTGATATCTTTCATATTTCCCATATCGAGCACTTTATCACTATTGTTAACAGATGATCTTATAATAGGCCTGTTACCAGTGCCGTAAGCACCAAGCGTAACATTATTAGCCTGAATCCAAAGTTTATATTTTACATCTAACGTTGTTCCACTTTTTAATAAGTAAGTAGTATTGGCTTTCCAGGGCTGGGCATATTGTGCTTGAAAAGTGCTACCGTTTAAAGGGCTGGCTTGAGTTCCTGTTCCGTTGACTTTTGCAGAAGGATCGATATATATGGCATTGGCGGGCGGAACATAGGTGCTTGTTGCTTTGAGATCTGAAGTTTGCAGATTTTCCGGCTGAGGTACATCTTTAGCACAGTTGGTAATCAATCCAACAACTAATACATAAGAACATAATAAAATGAACTTTCTAAAGTTAAAACTCTTTTTAATCATAATTTAATGGGTTTAAGTTAAGTTTAAAAAATACAAAAAATAGAATGGATTTTGACTAAAGTGTATTTTTTAGTGACGAACGTCAAGGGTTAAGTGACGAACGACATCATTTGCAACAAATGTAAAAAGAGTTATATAAAAAGAAAGGAAAATTGTAATTAGCTTATAAATAGAGATGTACTATATATACACAACTTAACTAATTGCATTATAGCAAATTAAACCTAAGTGGTATACACACTAGTAAAATTAAGGGTTACAGGAGTTGTTGAAAAAAAAGCAACCTTTTTTTTAAAAGATAGAACGTTAAAAAAGCTAAGATGCATTATTTCAATATAATAGTGATTACATGATTTATCAGTAAACTTAAACGATTAATTATAAAATGCTTATATAAAAGAATGTATTAGAGTTAGCGATGAGATCAAAAGCGATTTTTTAAACAAATTACCTATAATACTATTTTTTAAATAGTTACGCATTCAGAACAACTTCAAAAATCAGGGATTTATCTTGTCAAAAGCCAGAAGTAACATTAGCACTATGTTACATAACACCTTGAGATGGGCAATAAAAACATATATTTAACTAATTATCACAATATATGTTATTTACAAAATAACGTATTCCGGTTATGATGTTAAAAAACAATAAATAATTTGAAAGTCCTTTGGATTGATTACTCATTCTTATATGGAAATGTATCATATCAGAAATTTTTGTCTTAACGCTGAAGATGGAGCAATACAATAATTACGGTGACCAAAAATTTTAAACCTGTATTTTGATATTAAACTGTAAAAGCTGTCCCGTATGGGCTTGGGAACAATGATGAACAAATACAACATTTGCCATATACCACCGATATCTTTTAACAGTTTTAAGCCAGCGGTGGACTTTTCATAAAGCTTATCATGAACTACATATACAAAAGAATCCAAATAATTCGGAGGAAAGCCCTGGCGTGTGAGAAAATATTGCCCGACTTTAGACTGCAATGGTGCAAATAAAAATTTATTTTTTTTATCTTTTTTAATTATAAACTGCATTATTCCTGTACAAAGTCCACAATCACCATCAAAAAGGATCAATGCTTTGTGATTAAGATCAGGCATATTTCAGCTCTTTTTCCGGGAATCGCCCTTGCATCTGTCGCCCTACCATCCAGCCCGGGTATTCCGGCGATAAAGCACTTACGGCGTCGAGCTGCTGCATATCATTATTGGAAAGTTGTAATTGAGTTGCAGCAATATTATCCTGCAATTGATCGTGTTTTTTAGCACCAATGATTATACTGGTAACACCTGGTTTCTGCAGAAGCCAGGCAAGGGCAATTTGTGCGGCAGAAACTTTATATCCCCTTCCTATCTCATTCATTACATCGACAATATCATATGCTTTTACTTTATCAATGGGCGGAAAGTCAAATTCATCCCTGCGACTACCACCTGCTTTTAGATTATTACGTGTAAACTTTCCCGACAAAAACCCACCTGCTAGAGGGCTCCATGGCATTATACCAATGTCTTCGCTCAATGCCATGGGAATAATCTCCCTTTCAACATCCCTTCCACCGATGCTATAATAGTTTTGAGAAGCAACAAATTTTGTCCATCCCATCTTTTCGGCAAAGCTGTTCGCTTTCATAACCATCCAGGCTGGATGATTGCTAACGCCAATATATCGCACTTTTCCTGACCGCACGGCATCTTCCAAACCTCGCATGGTTTCTTCAAGTGAAGTAACAGGGTCAACCCCGTGGATATACAACATATCGATATGTGAAAGTCCGAGACGTTGTAGACTGTCATTCACAGAATCTGCAATATGAAGCCTCGAAAGACCTACTTGATTTGCGCCAGGTCCCATTCGTAAGCGAACTTTAGTAGCAATAAATACTTGTTGTCTGTTTATGCCTAAATCTTTCAGTGCCTTACCCAATAAGATTTCCGATAAGCCTTCGGAATAAGCATTAGCGGTATCAATAAAGTTAATTCCCTGGTCAATAGAAGTTTTAACCAATTGATTAACTTCATCCTGAGTCAGCTGACCAATGGCTTGCCACATGCCTCTTCCTCCAAAAGTCATGGCTCCAAGGCAAAGCTCAGATACTAATACACCCGTTTTTCCTAATAGATTATATTTCATAGCTATAAATAATTTGTTAAGCATTAGTACTACCTGTAACCTCAAACCAATGGATTGAACTTTCTACGGTCAGGGAAACAACATAAACCTCCTAAACACAATAAATAACAAGTTCCCCTGTTTTTTGTTTAAAGTATTTTATGGTTCTCCGTATCTTTCGTAATAAACCTTTCGCCCTTATTGCTGTTTTATTTTTTCCCTGTGCTATATTTGTAAAAAAAAGCGCAATTGATTGATCGTGGAGAAATACTTTAGGTAAGTTAAAGCGAAAAGCTCTGCACATTAAAAACTCAAATAAATTTGGGTACATGGAAATAGTACTCTCGAAATGCAAACTCCGTCCCTGGCATATCACTGATGCTCCTTCATTGGTAGTGAATGCTAATAATAAAAGGGTTATTGAAAACTTACGGGATGTGTTTCCTCACCCTTATTCTAACAATGATGCCAGATTCTTTATTACTCATTTAGCGAATATCACCAGTAGTTTAATTATGGCTATTGTGGTGGATGGCGATGCAGTTGGCTCCATAGGTATACATCCACAGACTGACATTTACCGGAAAAGCGCAGAACTTGGTTACTGGCTAGGAGAAAAGTATTGGGGCAAAGGAATCGCAAGCGAAGCAGCCAATGCAATAGTGCAATATGCTTTTAATCATTTTGACATCAACCGGATTTATGCTTGTGTTTTTGAAAGAAATAAAGCATCCATGAGGGTGCTGGAAAAATGCGGCTTTGTTTGTGAAGCTATTCACCATAAGGCAGTTATTAAGGATAATATCATTATGGATGAATATATTTTTGCATGCCTGTCCAATGGTGGTTATTCGGAGTCGAAACCCGGTGGTTGAGCGGAGTCGAATATAATTTTTGTTTATGGCCGAATCTCTGTTCCGGTAAGCTTCTGTGAACTAATTAAACCATTCGTAAACATTAATTGTTGATATAAATCATTAAACACGTCGCTGAGTCCCTCACTTGGACCGCTTGTTCCATTTTCTGCATGGTACCTGTAAGTATTGCCCGTTGCAAAATCAAAATATTCCCAATGTGTATTTATCAGAAAGTCATACTTCCTATAGTGATTTGAACCACAATCAACACAGGGATGCTTAATGATATGTTTATCAGAAAAGTAAACATTGAGATGAGCTAGCAACAATACTCCGTCCACATTATATTTAGACTTTAATTCCATGAGCGATGTCGAATCTACTTGCTCATTAAAATCTATTATTTCTATTATTTCTATTGCTGAGTTATTGGTTAAAGTTGACACCAGCCCATCAATACACCAATTAATTATTTTATCATTGAATTTGGCACAACCCATTCTATCCTTTGCTATGATAATTCGTTTTGATGCTCCTATACATGGATTGAGATTAAGTGGCTTTCTGAGATAATGAATTGGAGTGCAGGAAAGGAAAAATATTAGAGTTATAGAACTAATTATCCTCATAATGTCTTTTAAGGTATCTAATTTCAAATATAGTGCCAATGTAAAAAAAAAGACAGCTAAAAATCAATCACTTAATATCTTATAGGTGCGGTTATGTAGTTTATAGAAACTTTTCATACAAATGCTCCACAAAGAGATTGCGCACATTGCGTTTAGCCAGACCCTCAGGGTTTTGAAAACCCTGAGGGTTAAGTGCCTATCCATTAGCGGATATCGCTCATAGCCCAACAGCCGATTCTATTACCCACTTCTCACGCACTACTGTTCCATAACTATTTTACTTTTTGCACAATAACTGGAACCTCTTTACTTTTTTAAAAAAAATGTATTATTTCCTAAAAAAAATTATTTACTTGGGCCCCAATCCAAACTAATTAAGTAGGGACATGAAAGCAATGAACTTTTGTGGTCATTAGTCTTTATCATGCTGAAAATTAAATTATTCCAATAAATTAAATTGTATGGCTAACCAATCATATGCGCATGGAATTAATCATATTCCACTAAAAGGAGAAACGATCAGTGCATGTTTACGTCAAACTGTAGAAAAATTTGGTAAAAGTGAAGCCCTGGTTGTGGTTTCGCAAAATTACCGAGCAACTTACGATCAATTGTGGAGTCAGGTTGAAGAAGTAGCCAAAAGCTTTTTGGCCTATGGCATTAAAAAATACGACCGTGTTGGTATTTGGGCTCCTAACCGTTATGAATGGATTTTAGTACAATTCGCCACTGCACGTGTAGGTGCTATTATGGTAAACATAAATCCAGCGTATAAAACAGCCGATTTAAAATATGCGTTGGAACAAAGCAAAGTTGAGCTCTTAATTGCAGCCCATTATTTTCGTAAGACTGATTATGTTGAAATGCTAAATCATGTGCGACCTGATTGCGAATATCCGCATCGCACCATTATTATAGAAAAACACTGGGAAAAATTTATTGAAGCAGGGAAAAAAATATCGGATGAAGCCTTGCATGAGGTAGAAAACACGCTTCAATTCGACGATCCCATCAATATCCAGTATACTTCTGGCACCACCGGTAGGCCGAAAGGCGCAACACTATCTCACCATAACATTTTAAACAATGGCTTTTTCATTGGTGAGCGATTGAGCTATACTGAGAAAGACAGGGTTTGTATTCCGGTACCATTCTATCATTGCTTTGGAATGGTATTGGGAAATATGGCTTGTATAACCCACGGTTCGTGTATGGTGATTCCCGGCGAATTTTTTGAGCCCGATCAAGTGATGCAAACGGTTCAGGCCGAAAAATGTACATCGCTGTATGGTGTACCAACCATGTTCATTGCAGAATTAACCCATCCGAATTTCAGCAACTATGATTTTTCATCGTTACGTACCGGAATCATGGCAGGATCGCCCTGCCCTATCGAAACGATGAAACAGGTGCAGACCATGATGAATATGAAAGAAGTTACCGTCTGTTATGGTATGACCGAAACGTCACCTGTTTCTGCGCAGAGTGAATGTAACGATCCCCTTGAAAAACGGGTATCAACTGTCGGAACAGTTCATCCACATGTAGAAGTGAAAATTGTTAACCCTGCAAATGGAGCAATTGTTGAGCGCGGAACATCTGGTGAGATATGTACCCGTGGATATTCAGTAATGATAGGCTATTGGGATATGCCCCAGGAAACTGACAAAGTGATTGATCAGAATAACTGGATGCATACTGGCGATTTGGGGATTATGGACGAAGAAGGATATGTGAAGATTGTGGGTCGTATCAAAGATACCATCATCAGGGGAGGTGAAAATATTGCACCCCTTGAAATAGAAGATTTTCTGATGTCGCAGGAAGCCGTTGCCAATGCCCAGGTAATAGGTGTGCCCAGTATCAAATACGGCGAAGAGGTGATGGCTTGGATTAAACTTAGGGATGGGTATGAAGCAACTCCGGAAGAATTGCTGGAATACTGTAAAGGCCAAATTGCAACCTTTAAAATACCTAAATACTGGAAATTTGTGGATGACTTCCCAATGACGGTAAGTGGAAAGGTTCGTAAAGTGGAAATGCGTGAAATTGCTATAAAAGAACTTAATTTGGAAGATGCAGCCAAAATTTTAACAGCTTAATCTAATTCTTTCTCCAATTCTGATTATTTTTACAGACATGGAAAGGAATTGGAAAATTAAAAAACAAGGTGATATTGCTATTGTTGAGCATTTAATGCAAGTGTTAGGAATAGAAAAAGCATTGGCAAACTTGCTTGCACAGCGTGGCATTTCTACCTTTAATGAAGCAAAAGCCTTTTTTCGTCCTAATCTTGATGATCTCCACGATCCTTTCCTGATGAAAGATATGGACAAAGCTGTGAGCCGTATCAGCACTGCATTACAGAATAATGAGAAAATTCTGGTTTATGGCGATTATGATGTAGACGGTACCACCTCTGTAGCTCTTGTATATTCGTTCCTGAAAAAATATGGCTCCAATTGTGCCTACTATGTCCCAAATCGCTATCATGAAGGGTATGGAATATCTTTCAAAGGCATCGATCATGCCATAGAGAAGGGTTTCTCCCTGATCATTGCACTGGATTGCGGTATTAAATCGGTGGAGAAAGTGGAATACGCAAAGGATCATCATATCGATTTTATCATTTGCGATCACCATTATCCCGGCAACACTATACCAGAGGCTTTTGCCGTACTTGACCCAAAAAGACCAGATTGCAACTATCCCTACAAGGAATTATCAGGTTGCGGAGTTGGATTCAAACTAATACAAGCTTTTTGCCTTGGAAAAAATATTCCCTTTGCTGAATTGGAATCCTATCTCGATCTGGTTGCAGTAAGTATAGCCTCAGATATTGTACCTATCACAGGCGAAAATCGCATATTAACTTTCCATGGACTGAAGCGACTTAGCAATTCACCCCGCCATGGCCTAAAATCCATCCTTAAAATTGCAGGTATCGAAAACAAAGAAATTACGGTAGATGACATTGTCTTTAAAATCGGTCCTCGCATCAATGCTGCGGGACGAATTGAAACAGGAGATAAAGCTGTTGAGCTGCTCATTGCCGAAGACGATATAGACGCTACCTCAATGAGCGGTCAGATCGATGCTTATAACACTACACGGAAAAGTATCGATAATACCATTACTTTGGAAGCGCTAGAAATGATTTCTACCCACCCGGAAATGAAAGAGCGGTACTCTACCGTTTTATACAACTCATCGTGGCATAAAGGGGTCATTGGCATTGTGGCCTCGAGATTAATTGAAACATATTACAGGCCTACCGTGATACTTACCGCGTCTAACGGATTGGCAACCGGCTCAGCACGTTCAGTCGATGGTTTCGATCTTTACCAGGCAATTGACGCCTGTAGCGATTTACTCGAAAATTTTGGAGGACATATGTTTGCTGCAGGTGTAACACTTAAAATCGAAAACATTCCGGCTTTTATGGAACGTTTTGAAAATGCTGTGGCTAAAAACATCAAGCAAGATCAACTGGTTCCCAATGTATTAATTGACACTCAACTTGAATTATGCGATATCACCCCTAAATTTTACAGGATATTAAAACAATTTCAGCCCTTTGGTCCTGAAAACATGTTACCGGTATTTCTGACTAAAAATGTGGTAGACAATGGCTGCGGCAGAATAGTGGGGAATACGGGGGAACATCTCAAACTCGAATTAATACAGGAGGCCGAACCCTTTCGTGTTTATCCTACCATAGGTTTTCAATTGGCACACCATTTTGATTTTATAAAAAAAGGCAATCCTTTTGATATTTGTTATTCCATCGAAGAAAATGAATTCCGGGGCAATACGAGTTTGCAAATACGGTTACGCGATATAAAATAGTCCTGGTTGCTCCCTCCGACTTTACCAGGCTTCCTTCCAGCTTTTCAAAAACGGCAAATCATTTGTTTTTAATTTGATCGACGAGCAATTATGAAATAAGTTATCAGAAAATGTACTGATTCTATTTTTCTACTTATCAGTAAATATTTATTATTTATTCATAAATTTTTATTGATAAACAATAAATATTATCTTTGTAAATAAATTAACAACTCGTAAAATGAAACTTAAATTATCATTCATTGGAACATTACATCGGATTTGTCGCAATTGTTTTATTCTTATGCTTGTTTTGATTGGAATTCATTTAACCTTATTATTATCTCCTGTAAAATTAGGTAATTGGCATTCAACAGTTGAGGGAATCCCGGTAACTATGCAACTTAGCATACCTGATACATCTATCCAATACACTTATTGTGGAAAAGATAGTTCTCTAAAACTTAGAGGTACCAAAGTATCCAATCACAACGGAGGAAAACCTGGCGAATTTAACCTTGAAAGCAATATCTCGGTTGACGGTAAACAATGTAATTTAAAGGATTCGGCATTTAAAAAGGTGTTTTATTTTTTAACGTTAAATGTTTTACCACCCTCCTATGGACTATCTCATTACAAGGTATTTACCTCTTCCGGATTAAATCGTTCCAAGATATTTCCCTCTTCTGGATTAAATCATTCCAAGGCTTATCCTATGAATGCAGAAATCCATTCGAATATAAATACCTATGTCGAGCTAAAATCGAAATCTCATTTTTATAACTTCTTATTTTTATTACGTCCTTATTTAGGACTACTATTAATTTTGCTGATCTTATACCAACTTCAAAAAATACTTGGACAGTTAAAATTAGGAATTAACTTTAACGATAAACTTTTTAGAAGGGTTAGATGGATAGGATGGTTTATTATTTGTTCGGAAGTTATTAAGCTTGTTTTAACCATGATTTACAAGTCTTTATTTGATACTGTTTTATTAGAGAGCTCTTCATCCCTAAAGAATTACTATAATCCTATTCAAATTAATTTCATAGGCAGACTTCAATTTGATATAAGCTTTTTTTTCCTTGGATTACTGATACTTGTTATTGCATCCATCATTCAACATGGCATTCAATTACAAAAGGAATCGGAATTAACTGTGTAAGCTATGGCAATTATAATAAACCTCGATGTAATGATGGCCAGACGCAAGAAGTCGCTAAACCAACTGGCGAATGACGTTGGTTTAACGTTATCCAATCTCTCCATATTAAAGACAGGCAAGGCCAAAGCTATACGATTTTCCACCCTGGAATCGATATGTAAAGCTTTGGACTGCCAGCCGGGCGATATATTAGAGTACAGACCTGATTAATGGTAATTTGCTGCTTTGTGCTGGATTTGGTAAAATACGTTCCAACTGATTAATCCTGAAATACTCAAGATTGCGAAATGCACTTGTTTCGAAAAATCTTGTTAATCCTCTAATCCAGTAAATCCAGTTCTATTCTTTTATAAACCCTTCATCCTTCAACCAGGCAATAAAGCTTTCACGCCATGTGCTAAGTCCATACCCTCTTTCTATCCCTGAATCGAACCCGTGTCCACCTTTGGCATATATATGCAATTCGGTGTGTACATTTTTTGACGTCAGGATATTATATAATGTTATGCAATTTTTGGCAGGAGTCACTATATCTTGTCCGCCATTGATAATAAAAGAGGGAGGAATGGAGTCTTTTGTTTGGGTAAGATTAATTAATTCCGGAATTAATCCGGGATAAAAAAGACCTATAAAATTTGGTTTAGTGTTGGTTTGACCAAAATTAGCATAAGCGGGTAATGCTTTCTCATACATTTCGAGAGCTGATGCCAGTGCCAGCGAGCCACCTGCTGAAAAGCCCGAAATGCCTATTTTTGCAACATCGATATCAAGTTCCTTAGCCTGGCTTCGCAAAATATAAATGGCTTGTTTTGCATCTGCATATACCTGTGCGGCATAATCATTCCACTTAAGTGAAAATCCTTCTGCATCCGGGTTAAAAGTCCGGTATTTTAGAACAAGCGACGTAACTCCCTGTTGTGCTAGCCACAATGCCAAATCAATTCCTTCGCGGTCAAACCAAACATCACGAAAACCGCCACCGGGACAAATCACCAGAGCAACTCCGTTGGCCTTGCCTTTTTCAGGTTTATAAATAATGTAAGTTGGCGTGGAAACGCAACTAAAAACTCTATTCGACTGCGAAAGTGAGCTTTTGTAGGGATCGACGGTACGAATTTTCTCTTCCTTGTATTTGATAGGATTGTTAGGAATACCATTAGGCCAAAGAGGCTGTTCCTTTGGTAATTGGGCAATACAACTGTTCCATACGACAGACAGCATTAGGGAAAGGGCGATAAGGATTTTAGATTGAGATTTCATACTTTATAATTTTAGAGAATTATAAATATTATACACAAATGTAATGCTATTTATTCATACCTACTTCAATTGTCTGGATCAGGATTTGTGGGATGAAAAGATTTACAGGATTAAAAATGTCGGAATCAGGGATTAAGAGATTTCAGGATTAATGTTTACGGAACAGCCGTTTAACTTCCAGGCTTGTTGAACCAAAGTTTATTAATAAGCCTTTGTCGTAATTATAAGCAGTTAAATAATTTAATCCCTGAGCAAGATGAACGTCTTCAAGTTTAATAACTGCTTTTAACTCAATCATCACTTCATTTTCAACTAAAAAATCAGCTCTTCTTGTGCCAACATCAATACCCTCATAAAAGATCGTCATTGACTGTTCCCTGAAAAATTTTAGTCCGGCTTTTTCCAATTCAATAGCGAGACAACGCTGGTAGATTACTTCCTGAAAACCATTCCCCATGGTGTTATGAACTTTCATAGCACAACCAATAATCTTATAGGTTAAATCATCATCAATCTTTTTTTCCATTGGTTTTGCTGTAAAAGTACCTGACAATGATAAGATTTATCCATCAATTTTTCATTCCTTCTCCCTTAATTTTTATAATCCTGTTCATCCTTTCATCCCACAAATCCTAATTCCGACAGTTTTACTCGTACCTCAGCGCCTCCACCGGGTTCCTCGTCGCCGCCCTCCAACTCTGCCAGCTAACCGTTATCAACGCAATTACCAATGCAATAAACCCCGCAAGTGCAAACACCCACCAACTCAGTGGGGTTTTGTAAGCAAAATTTTGAAGCCATTGGTGCATGGCGTACCAAGCAATGGGTATGGCAATGATGAAAGAAATTGCTATCCAGGTTAAATATTCCTTATTGAGC
Organism: uncultured Bacteroidales bacterium; assembly: GCA_964478555.1. GTDB lineage: Bacteria > Bacteroidota > Bacteroidia > Bacteroidales > JAAUTT01 > JAAUTT01. The sequence continues at coordinate 18,743 of CAYZNC010000075.1, forward strand.
ATTGTTGTGACTTCAATTGACTTAGCACCGATAACTTTGCGGACACCAATTTCCTTAGTGCGCTGCTCAATCATGAAGGAGGAAAGGGCAAATAGTCCCAAACAGGCGACTATAATAGCAAGCAGGGCAAAAGTACTGAAAATACGCCCCATCCTTTGTACATCTGCATACATCATGGCAAAACTCTCATCAAGAAATGTATACCTGATGGGCTGGTTAACGGAAAACTTATTCCAAACCCCAGTGATTGATTGAATTACTCCAGACATATCTGATGTTTGAACTTTTACCGATACGATGTTTGGACTATTGCCTAAAACCAGACAGATACCCTGAATTTTTTCTTTTAATGATTCAAAATGGAAGTCTTCAACTACGCCAATGACCGTCCAAACTCTGTCATTTTTGATTCTCTTACCAATGGGATTTACTAGTCCTAGTTGTCTTGCCATCGTCTGGTTAATGATTGCAGCCTTTGAGTCAGTTCGCATATCCATCGAGAAATCCCTCCCTTCAACAATATGCATACCCATCGTTTTAATATAATTATGATCGATTAGCCAAAATTGGCCAGCGGAAAAGCCTTCCTTTGCCGAATTCCCTTCAGTACCGAAACCATTTCCATTACGCTTGGTTCCTGTTATTGGCAAATAATCACTTATGGATGCGTTTTTGACCATCGGCAATTTCAAAAGCTCGTTTTTGAACGTAGTAACCTGATTGCCTAAAGTATTGGTCCCTTGTAAAAGCAATACCTGATCTTTATCAAACCCAACTTTTTTGTTTAAGATGTACCCTACCTGACGATAGATAACAAGTGTTCCGGTAATCAAAATGATGGAAACTGTAAATTGAAAAACAACCAATGAACTACGCATGCTGGAGCTTTTACTTCCCCGGCTCAAATTCCCTTTCAGAACACTGATCGGTTTAAATGAGGAAAGAAAGAATGCAGGATAAAGACCTGCCAGCAACCCAACAACTATAGAGCCGAATGAAAGCAAAAACAGTATCTGCCACCATTGGCCCCACGGAATTATCAACGATTTAGAAGCCAGTCTATTAAAATATGGCAAGAGCATTGCGGCTAATGCAGTACCCAGAACAAAAGAAAGAAAGCTATAAAGCAATGACTCTGTAAGAAACTGCCTTACAAGATTACTTTTGCCCGAGCCAATGGTCTTTCGAAGTCCGACTTCTTTAGCCCTGTTTGCTGATTTAGCTGTAGAAAGATTGATAAAGTTGATACAGGCTATAATCAGGATAAATGCAGCAATAATTCCAAATATCCAGACAAACCGCATGTCTCCGTGTGATAATCCATCTCGAATTCCGTCAGAGTTCAGATGGATTTCTCTTACTGGTTGTAATGAAAAACTGATTTTCTCCACGAGCTTTTCTGCGTCAACATTCCCTGCTTGTCGTTCAAATGGTATAAAATATTTCTTTACCATAGTGGTAAGCTTTGCTTCGAAACAAACCACATTTGTTTGCGGACGTAGTTTAACATAGGTGGGGTAATTATTACACTGCCAGTTTGATTGTTCTCCGTTCCAAAACTCCAATCCTTTTAATGTAACCAGAAAATCAAATTGCAGGTGCGATTTAGCAGGAAAATCCATGACTCCCGAAATTTGATAGGGCTTCGACACTTCATTGTTAATGATGAATGTTTTGCCAATGGGATCTTCATTGGGGAAGTATTTATCAGCTTTACGTTTTGATATTACAATGGTACCTGGCTTGTCAAGGGCATGTGCCCGGTCGCCATAGATCATTGGTGGTTGAAATATGTCCAGAAACTCTTGATCAGCATAAATAAAACCTTCCTCATAAGCATTTTGCAACTTATCGGAACGCCTGATTTCCTTATTTCCAGCTCCAAAAAGTTCGACAGGATTTATGCGACCTGCTTGTTCCACTTCAGGAAAAGTCTCCTTCAAAGCGCTGGCAAACGGGGCAGGAAGATGAACACCTTTGTTAACATTTCCTTTATATGATTCTACCACCCGATATATCCGGTTTCCATCAGGTAAATGCTTATCATAACTAAGTTCATCCTTGATAAACAAAGCGATCAATAAACAAGCCGCAACGCTTAAAGCAAACCCTCCAATCTTAACAAAGGAATACATTTTTTGATGCATCAATCCCCGCCATATGAACTTAAGATAATATCGAATCATGATCATTGAGTTTTTTATGGAAAATTCTTAAAAAAAATATAAACTATTCAGTCAATTAGAAATTTTAACTATTCATACCTCAGCGCCTCCACCGG
>CAYZNC010000076.1:0-20780 GCA_964478555.1 uncultured Bacteroidales bacterium
AAAAAAATCACTCAGCGTAAAATCCGGGAATGTTGCGTTTCCGGGTTGAACATCATCGTTTTATTGATTAGGATTTGTCAGTTTATTACACAAACAAACTGGCATATAATTTGCTGTCTTCGGGTATAGCATTTCAAATTATAGCAACCAATCGATCTGAACATGAAAAAACCAATCATTCGTGTCCGTTTGCAGCTCCTGAAAGGGCAATATTTAGTCTTCGATGTGTTATCCAATGTTACGAATGCCAACAAATATTTTGTCAGAAAAAAGATCTATGTGGGGGTTGCCATCATGGCCTTGTCTGTAATTAATTCCTGTTCATCATCCGAAGATAAAAAAGTCAATGTTACGAAGAAAAATGGTTTGCCTGGAAACACTACCTCATGTTATGCGCCCATTACTCCGGTGATTATAGATACTTCTCCTAAAATCGACAAGAAAGTTGAGAAGGTTATTAAATCATTACCTAAAATGCCTCCAGTTGTTGAGGATAAAGTTATGTGTTACTCTCCAGTATCTGTAAAAGAAGACCCCCCAGTAAAGCAAGAAGATATAAATATGGATACACTTTTTGCTCTTGACCCAATCCTTATAGTTAGCTGCTATCTGGCAGTATCACCATGGAGCCTAAATCAAATAGATGCAGATATAAATAAGGATATGTTTTCTGTTGTTGACCCAATGCCGGAGTTTCCTGGTGGTATCGATTCATTGACGCAATTTATCCAAAAGAACTTAAAATATCCGGATGATGCTTTGAAAATGGGAATTTCCGGACGCGTTACACTTCAATTATTGGTTAATAAAATTGGAGAAATAGAAGAAACGAAAGTTAGCCATTCAGTTTGTACTTCTATCGACGAAGAAGCTATTCGTATTGTTAAACTGATGCCTAAATGGAATCCAGGTAGAATGGAGGGCAAGGAAGTAAATGCATATTGCCTGGTACCGGTCGATTTTAAGATTAAAAAAGATTAAAGCTAAAAGTATCAGAAGTCAATTGACTGATTATGTGATTGCAAATTTATGCTCGTTCATGGAACATTCTAATGTCTTCATTAAAAACTGTAAAAAATACGCTGTTTTTGGGAACGTTTTATTAAAACTGCGTCTATATCATAAAGAATCATTTTTATTAACTTACATACTACTCAAATTTAAACTACTACATATGAGAATCGTTTTTGGCTGGAATCACTTTGTAGTCAGGACCTTTAATCCTAAAGAACTTGGACTAACCAACGAAAAGACTATAAGGATTAGGAACAAGTATATTTGTACTAAATAATTTATATTTACCAATTGATATAATTCAATAACCATCATTCAAACCAATCAAGTATGAAAAAAGCAATAATACCGCTATGTACCTGTCTTTTCTTTATTTTAGGGTGCACAAAAAAAGAAATTCTGCCGCTTGAGTTCAAAGGTGATCTTAAAGTGAAAGTCTATACGTCTTCTGAATTTGGAACCCCTACTAACGATAAAGGCAATATCGATGTTGCCCTTGAAGGAACCGATCCTGAAATAAAAGTTGCAACGGATACTTCCGGAACGGTTGTTATTAATAATCTTCCGCTGGGTACTTATAATCTGGTTGTTTCAAAAGAGGGATATGGAACATATAAATATCAGGGATTCAGATTTATAGGAGGTAGTGAGCTATCAAATATAAGTTTGTCCTTAACCCATAAATCTACAACCAAAATAAAAAGTTATCATCTTAGTATTTCAGGAACCATCCTTACAGTTTCAGGGATTATTTCTCACCAATATCCCCCCCCAGCCATTTATTCAAATATTTTGCCAGGGTTGGTTATGTATTTGTCTAATTCACCGGAAGTATCTTTTACAAACTATTTGGATTACTATAATTTCAACGCCAATCAAAACAATGATACAACCTTCAAGACCAACATGAATGCGATCACTTCCTATTTTCCCAGTGGAAGCACAATTTATACCATTATATATGGACGAAACCGTTTTGGGAGTTACTATTATGATCCTGAAACAGGTCTTTATTACGACCCTAATTTGGGCGATCCGTCAGAAATTCAATCTATTGTTGTACCTTAATAAGCAAATGATATGAGATTTTTTTATTCAATACTTAGAACAGCCGTTTATGTTAGTCTCACAGTGATTTTGTTTTCCTGTAAAAAAGAAACGGTATATGAGGTGCAGCAAGTAGGAGGCCTAAAAGGACATGTAAGCCTTTACGATAGCTACACAACCATAACTGATTATAGTAATGTAACAGTGGCTGTTGATGGGTCATCGCCTGTTTTGAAAACTACAACCAATGAGAAAGGTGAGTATACTTTTGAGGGACTGAAGACGGGTATATACGATCTGGTTTTCACGAAAGATAGTTTTGCAACTTATAAAATGATAAGCTTTCAATTTGTTGGAGGTAATGTTCCGTTAGATGCAGGTTTCGTATCACTATATAAATTATCCTATGCTAAGATAAATGATTTAAAAGTGGACACCAGCAGCTATTATCAATATTATTATGCTATAAATGTCCATGGATCGTTGTCTGGTCCATCAATATCTTATATATATTTACGCTACTATGTGAGTGATAGTCCTGATGTTTCCTATACCAATTATCAGGCTACTGATTATAGTTATTCAAGTAGTACAGGTGTCTTTTCATTTTCCCCTAGTAATACACTTTTATCAAAATTTCCGAAGGGCAAGCAGTTATATATAATCCTATATTCTTGTACAACTTCCTCCAGTTATATCGATATTAATACAGGGAATCAGATTTATATGATCAACGCAGACAAGGCGTCGGCTGTTGTTCCATTCATGATACCCAACACTATTACTTACTTTTAATCGTGAAAACTATGAAGAAAACTATAATATTATTAACAATCATTGCTTTGTCAGTTGCCTGCACAAAGAAGGAAATATGGCCGACTGTTTCAGTTACAGGATTTGTAAAACTCGTTGACGAAAGCGGAACAGAAGTATTTGACAGAAATGATATAACTGTTGCTATAAAAGGGTCGTCCAGTTATACTAAAACAGATAAAAATGGGAAGTACGTATTTACAGGATTACAAGCAGGAACCTCGTATAGTTTTGACATTTCCAAAGATGGTTATGGAACCGCAAGCTCTTTTGGTTATAAATTTATCGGCGATCAAAAACCCGGTTTAATAAGCACCACGACGCTTTACCAAGTGCCAACAATAGAATTACAAAGTGCTACTATCCAATATCTTGATGATGTGATTACGATTTCAGGCCAGATAACTCCAACAAATTCTTTCAAAATCGTAGCATATGCCAACGACAGTGCTGCAGTATCCGATACCCATTATGACTATTATTCAGGTTCTAGTATATATACGGGTTTCGGTTATTCTTCTTTTCAAATTGGCATTCCATTGAATAACAGTAATTACTTTCCCGGCACTACGGTCTATGTTGCTGTTTACTTTTATAATGTTAGTGATAATGGTAACTGGGATTCAGAAATGAATAATTATAAATATTCCAGTGGTAAAAAGGCCGGTTTATTAAAAATTACGCTATGAGAAAATATATATTAACCTTAAAAGGTATGCTAAAGAACCATTGCTGGTGGAACTCCATGATAGTTTGCGGGGTTTTAATTTCGCTAGCTGTATTTATATCTTGTAAAAAGGAAAAATTAGCTGCCGGAAATACTAAAAATAAAGTAGCAAAGATAAAGTTAGTCAGCGGCGATAACCAATCAGGCGAATTTAATACAACACTTAAGGACAGTCTCGTTGTTCAGGTTACAGACCTTGGGGGTAAACCGCTAAACCATGCGCCTGTTTACTTCGCAACTAAAAATGGGGTTGGAAGAACTTCTTCATCTTATGTTTGGACAGATTCTGCAGGTTTTGCTTTTGTGAAGCTCCAATTATCATGTTATGCGTCAGAGATTCAGACAATTGCTTACTTGTTCGATGAGAATTTGCAATATACAGATTCGGTTGCATTCACAGCCATTTCGGTAAAACCGGCAAGATGGGGACGAGCTTGTGGTATAGATTACACTGTGGATAAAATTAGGGAATACAATAATAAATGTTATGCCATATCCCAACGAAAGTTATACGTGTCAAATGACGGTGGTGTTAATTGGGATGCCTTTCCTTATTTGACATACAATATTTTGGATATGCAAATTAACAGTAAAGGTTGGATGTATATTTTAACCGAAAATAGTGAGGTTTATTACTCTTTAAACCATGGATCAATGTGGATTGGCATTAGTAATGGATTGCTCAATACGGGATATCCATTGTCGTTTATGGTTGAAGATACCGTAATGTATATCAGTAATTCCAGTGGATTATATCGCACAAGAGACAACGGCCAATCCTGGAAAAAATTGCAAATAAACGGATACTTCAATGATTATTCATTTATTAACCGTCATCCTTCAGGTAAACTTTATGTTATCGATTCATGGGATCGGTTGTTTATGTCGGCGGATGGTGGTGATAATTGGTTTTACATAAACTTGTCTTACCAATACCACATTGATGAAATCTCTTCCTTTAAAATAGGTGCCGACGGATTTCTTTATATTGGTTCCGGTGATGCAACTATTGCAGTTGTTTCGCCTGATACATATACGGGAGAGACACATAGTTTCTATAAAAGTAACAGTTATTCTCAATCGGTTAACAGCATTTTTATTAAAAACAACGTTGTTTATTTTACAATTGAAGGTAGTCCGGATCCAGGAATTTATTCCAGCAACGGATGGAAGCGGATAGAAAACGGATTTTATCAACCAGTACAAACTTTATACCTGAAAGATGACGGAAAATTCCTGATTGGCAGTGGCAATTACGGCGAAGGATTGTATTATGAATAGATGAAATGGCCTGTAGTAGTCTCAAACATGCAAGTGGGGTTTACAGAGGATGTTATTTATATCTCCCTTGTTTGGGCGATTCGTCAGAAATTCAATTTATTGTTGTACCTTAATTTGCAAATGATATGAGATGTTTTTATTCAATACTTAGAACAACGGTTTATGTTAGTCTTGCGATGTTTTTATTTTCCTGTAATAAAGAAACAGTATATGAGGACCAACTGGGAGGAGATCTAAAAGGATTTGTATGGGTTTACAATAACAATTCAACGTTAACTGACTATAGCGGTGTTACAGTGACCGTAGATGGGTCTTCGCCCGTTTTGAAAACTACGACGAATGAGAAAGGTGAGTATACTATTGAAGGATTGAAAACAGGCATCTACGATCTTGTTTTCACGAAAGATAGTTTTGCAACTTATAAAATAGTAAGCTTTCAATTTATTGGAAGTAATGTCCCCACTGTTGCTAGTCCAGTGGAGCTATATAAATTACCTGATGTTAAGATAAGTGATTTAAAAGTAGATACCAGTAAAAATTCGCCATATTCTTATTCTGTGATTGTTCATGGATCGTTGTCTTCATCGTCATCTTCTCTCTATTTACGGTATTATATTAGCAATAGCCCCGATGTTTCGTACTCCAATTATCAGGCTAGTGATTATTCTTTTCCAAGTAGTAATGTGATGTTTTCATTTTATATAAACAGTAACCTTTTATCAAAATTTTCGCGAGACAAACCGTTGTATATAATCTTCTATCCCTGTTTATCAGCCTTAACCAGTTATATCGACATTAACACCGGAAACCAGATTTATATGGTCAATACCAGTCAGGGGTCGGCTGTTGTTCCATTTATGATCCCCACTACCATTTCTTACTATTAATCATGAAGTACGATGAAAAAATATTTAATATTATTAGCGATTACTTTGGCAGCTGCCTGCACAAAGAAGGAAATATGGCCGAGTGTATCAGTTACCGGGTTTGTTAAACTTATCAACGAGAACGGCTTGGAATTACTTGACAAAAATGATGTAATAGTTACTATAAAAGGGTCTTCCAGCTATGTCAAAACGGATAAAAATGGTAAGTACTTATTAACGGGATTGAAATCAGAAACCTCATATAGTTTTGACATTTCCAAAGATGGTTATGGAACCGCATCTACTGTTGACTATAAATTTATTGGCGATCAGAAACCCGGGTTAATTAATACCATAACCTTATACCAAGAGCCAACCATAGAATTACAAAGCGCTTCGCTCCAATATCTTAATAATGTAATTACGATTACCTGCCAAATAAGCCCAACCAATAGATTTCGAACCATGGCCTTTGCGAATGATAGTGCAGATTTATCGGACACCCATTACGACTATAATTCAAGTGATTATTTTTACTCAGGGATCAATTATACTTCTTTTCAAGTTAGTATTTCATTGGAAAATAATAAATACAAAACAGGTAACATAATTTATGTAGCTATTTACTTTTATAATTATTACGATAGCGGTTACTGGGATTCGGAAACGAATAAGACCAGACTATCCAGTGCTAATAAAGAGGGTGTATTTAAAATTACGCTATGAAAAAATGTACCTTGATGAGCTTTCAAAAAGTAAAAACTATGTGATACTGGATTATCCACAAGGAAAGTTTTATGATGAACAATAATGACGGTCAATAGCGGCAAGAGGAAATGTAAGATCGATGCCTATTTGTCCAGTTTCATCAGGAATATTCCATATCCTATACCTGCCTGATCTGTGGAGCGAGCCATCTGGAACGCCATAAACTTGCCATCGTCACTTACCACAGGATTTGAGCTTTTATAACCTTTATAATCAGTAAAAAAAGTTAAACGTTCAAGGTGTCCGCTACCATCCAATGTAAGTTTATAAATATCAATAGCGCCAGTTTCTTTATCGCACTCAACAAGAGTGTATTTACCATCGGGATACACACCTTCCGGCTCATCATATTGTTTATCGGCATTTGACATGTTTTTGATAGCACCAGTTTCCAAATTCAGCAACATAACTTCCGTTCCCTGGTAACCATATGCAGAGAAAGTCATCGTTGTTTCCAAAGGAGGAACAAAATTCTGAGTCTCGATATCTTTGAATTCAGTTTTTAAATTATCGAGTATTATTTTTTTATTTGATAATTGAGGAACCCCGTTCTTGTAAACAATATCCGCCATATAAAAAAGATATTGTCCCTTTTTAAGGCTGTCAGGATATTGATTATATGCAACAGTCCAGGCTATTTTCATGTTTTTACGGGATACGGCAGGCCCTTCGGAACATTTAGTCCCAAGTCTTACCGGTGGTTTCGTGTAACTCTTATCCAATACCCAAAGCTCTGCTTTTATTTGACGGTTAACCCCTGGATTCGCAGCATCAAAACTTGTACAACCTGAGAGAAGTACATCATCGTTTGACAGATATAATGCCCTGGTAAAACCACCATGATAAAAATGACCTGTGATTAATGAAATTTTACCGGTTGCCAACTCAACTTCAAAAACATCTCCATAGGTTTTCTCAACAAATAATATTTTCTTTCCATCGTGGGAAAAGTCGGCTCGTTCTCCAAATTGTGTAATTCGCTTAATGTTAGGGGGTAAATTGTCTGCCGGGGAGCCGGTTTTTTGTTGTGCATGAACCAACATATTAAGCGTGATGCTTATTACTATTATGCTCAGGATTGTTTTAGCTTTCATCTGTGAAACTTTGTAGGTAATTGCAATCAAAATTATGAAAAAAAACTTTAATTTAACTGATAGAATATTCCTGGCAAAAAAAATGACAAATGAATGTTTTGAAAAACTGCAGTTGATTTAAACTATTTGGATATTAATGAAAATGAGCTTAATTTTAAGCAATAACCAAATAATTCTAAACAATTTACACTTATGACCATACAAGATTGCATTAAATTCTCCAATGAAAATCCGATTTGTTTTTTAGCTACGGCAGAAAATGATCAACCCCACGTGCGAGCATTGGGTTTTTGGTTCGCCGATGAAACAGGGTTTTATTTTCAAACATCCAATATGAAAGAATTTCATCATCAGCTTAAGAAAAATCCCAAGACCGAGATTTGTTTTTACAACCACGATGGGATGATCGGAACCATGCTGAGGATTGCGGGGAAGGTAGAGTTTGTGAATGAACTTACTTTACGGGAAAAAGCGCTTACGGACAGACCGTTTCTCAAAAAATTCGGTATTACCTTAGATAGTCCTGTTTTAGTTTTATTCAGAATAGCTCATGGCCAAGCTCATTTCTGGACCATGGAGAATAATTTAAAGCCCAAAGAATTTATTGATTTTTGAATTTCGTAGATCATAAAGTCCGGCTTTTAATCGGGTAAATTTACAACCTATCATTCGCCAATAAATTTTTGGAGTCGTCTATTTTGTGCTAATGTTTTAACTTGTCTGTTTAATATGAATAGGTTTGATTGCACCCGTTAATTATTGTTAAAATCTTTTCTAATCAATAACATATAGATATATTTGAGGAAAAACAGTCATGGGAAATACCAAATATGTCCACGGTTACTCAGATAGAGAAGCTTTAAGACTGAATGATCAGGCAGACACTTTAGATCATCTGATTCATAACGATACGCTTTTCCCGGAGGACAGTTTGGTCCTCGAAGCGGGCTGCGGGGTGGGGGCACAAACCAAAATAATAGCAACCAAGAATAGGGGTTCAAATTTTATCTCTGTTGATATATCGGATGATTCTATCAGGGAAGCCCAACAACTTATCAACTTTCTGGGTATTTCTAATGTTGAATTTAAGCAAGCAGATATATACGATTTGCCATTTAAAGATGAAACTTTTGACAGTGTTATTATTTGTTTTGTGCTGGAACATCTTCACAATCCCATACAAGCGCTTCATGAATTAAAACGGGTATTAAAAACCGGGGGTTCCTTGATTGCCATTGAAGGCGACCATGGCTCAACGTTTTTCTATCCCGATAGCAGTTATGCTCATTCGGCTATTGATTGCCAAATTCAGCTTCAAAAACTAAATGGTGGCAATTCAAATATCGGAAGAGCGCTATATCCGTTATTTAAGTCAGCCGGACTATCGGATGTGTTTGTTTCGCCTCGAATGGTATATGTGGATGCCAGCAGACCTTCACTTGTGGAGGGGTTTATAAAGAATACTTTTACGGCCATGATCGAAGGCGTTGGCGATAAAGCTGTGGAAAAAGGAATCATCGACCAGGTATCTTTTAACAGGGGTATACAGGATTTATACCGCACTGCAGAGCCGGATGGGGTTTTCAGTTATACTTTTTTCAAAGGTTTTGGAACAAAAAAATAAAATGCCAAAGTCCTCCGTGTCCCACGAGTCCCGCTATAAGTGTAAAAATTACCAACAGCAACAATACACCCTAAACACCAATTACTCCATCACCTAATAAAAAAAAGGCAATACGCTAAAATTTACGTATTGCCCTCTATTGATTAGGTTAAAGCTTATTGCTTATAAAAATAACAATTTTAAATGTCTTTCTAAAATATTGTTTTTAACATTAGCTTCGATGATAGTCCTGTATTTATCCAATGCTTTGGTATAAGCGTCTCCTTGTTCAACGGCTATTTTATATCCTACATGAATCAACTGACGGAAGCTTGGATTATACCCTTTAGCTTGTTTATTGTGAATGAGGGCTTCGGCAAACTGAGCAGAGGTCCATTTATCCACATCTTCGGATTTGGGAAGCTTCGATTTATCGATGTCCAACACAGTGGCATAAGGTCCTGTAAGTTCATCGTACCTTTGCAATGATTGTTTGTAAATGATTTTTGCAATTGCCAGGCCATCTCCGTCGCCTTCTGCCAAGCCGATTACTTCTTCAAGCCAGGTTGTACCGGCAGTCTTCACGTGTATACCAGCATCAAATTTTTTAATCGCTTTTTTGATGGCCGGATAAATGGAAAATTTGTCACTACCGCTATGTACGCTTAATTTCAAATTGGATGGGAGCTTTAACAGACCCACTGCATATTTGATTACGGCAACATCCTGTTCAAATTCTTTTTCGAATCCGGCTACGTTGCCGATATAATCTACTCCTTTAGCAAACAAACCGGTAAATTTGGGAGCGATCGTCTGAATATCTACCTGTTGAAATTTCAATTCAGCAAGAATAAAAAACAGATCGAGTGGGGTTTGAGCTTTGTCACACTCATCCATCGATACTTCAGGAATAAAATTATCCTTCCCTTTTTTAGCAACAATGTAATTGTAAATTTTAGCCACATTCCGAATAGCCAATAAATATTTATCAGCTGTACTACCAAGAAATGCTTCTGTTACTTGGAATTCTTCCGGAATACCAGGTATGGATAATTTACCAATATATTTACTATGACGTTTGATGAATTCTTTTTTATCGTTTGCATCTGCTGGTTGAGCAATAAAATGAGCAACATCGATGGTGAAAAAATTACTATGGTCGATAAAATCATCTACTGTTTCCAAGCCAATATGATCGGCATCTACATAATAGTTTTGACTCCAGTTTAACGCTTTAACAGCTTCTGCAGCTTCTTTGGCAACAGATATCTGAGTAGTTTTAACAATTTTATGTTCTCTGTTCGATTTATTCCAAACGGGCACAACATTAATGCCGCTTTTATTGATTTCCGCAATGGCATCAAGTTGAGCTTTGCCTTCTTTTCCAAAGCGATCACCAATACCAAATGAGTATTTTTCGATTTGCATTTTAAGTAGTTTTATGGTTAAATTAATTTGAGATTATTCATTAGAGGGTTTTCCTATGGTTGCAAGAATTCCACCGTCTACATACAGCACATGGCCATTTACGAAATCAGAAGCCTTAGAGGCAAGGAAAATTGCAGTGCCAGCTAATTCTTCGGGTTGTCCCCATCTGCCGGCAGGCGTGCGACTAATAATAAATTCGTTAAACGGATGACCATTTACCCGGATAGGTTCGGTTTGTGTGGTTGCAAAATAACCAGGACCAATACCATTTGACTGAATATTAAATTTAGCCCATTCGGTTGCCATATTTCTGGTAAGCATTTTCAAACCACCCTTAGCTGCTGCATAGGCTGAAACAGTGTCCCTGCCAAGTTCGCTCATCATAGAGCACATGTTAATGATTTTTCCGCCGGATTTCCTTTTGATCATGCTTTTTACCACATGCTTGGCCATAATAAAGGGAGCCACTAAATCGATATCAATAACTTGTCTGAAATCAGCTACTTCCATATCAACCATGGGTATTCTTTTAATGATACCCGCATTATTAACTAAAATATCTACCGGACCAACTTCTTTTTCAATTTTAGCGATGTATTCAATCACTTGTTTTTCGTCCGTTACGTCGAATATATAGCCAAAAGCTTTTAAGCCGCAAGCTTTGTATTCACTTACAGCACTCTCGATTTTTTCTTTGGATATATCATTTACTACTATGGTTGCACCTGCACCACCCAGGCCTTTGGCAATTGCCATGCCCAAACCATGGGTTCCCCCGGTAACGAGTGCGGTTTTACCTTCTAAACTGAATAATTGTAACATTGTATATTAATTTTAAAGATTAGGTTATTTCAAATCCTTGGGTTGGCAGACGTCCATATCTCCATAATCGAGATTTTCGCCAGCCATGCCCCAAATAAAGGTATACTTACCGGTTCCTACACCTGCATGTATTGACCAATTGGGCGAAATCACAGCTTCTTCATTTTGAACCCAAATATGCCGTGTTTCCTGTGGCTCACCCATGAAATGGCATACAGCCTGGTTTTCAGTAATTTCAAAATACAGATAGATTTCCATTCTTCTGCTATGTGTATGTGCAGGCATGGTATTCCAAACGCTGCCTGGTCTAAATTCAGTCATACCCATTTGTAACTGGCATGTTTGAATTACACTGTTAACCAGTAATTTATTTATTTTACGATGGTTCGAAGTTTCCATGGATCCTGGTTCTGCAACTTCTGCTTCAGCCAGGGTTACTTTTTTAGTTGGGTATTCCTTATGTGCGGGAGCTGAGTTAACATATAATTTAGCAGGGTTGGCAATGTTGCTACTTGCAAATTCAACATCTTTGCTCCCTTTTCCTATGTATAACGCATCTTTGTGGTTAATTTCGAACTTATTTCCGTCTATGGTGATGATTGCCGGTCCGCCTATATTGATCAATCCCATCTCACGTCTTTCGAGAAAATAGGTCGATTTCAGCGGGTCAATGGTTTCTAATTTCAATTTCTTTTTAACCGGAACGATTCCTCCGGCCATGTACCGGTCGTATTCGGAATAGATAAGATTAATAGTATCTGCCTCAAAAAGATTCTGAATCAAAAATTCATCTCTCAGCCTTTGAGTATCGTAGTTTTTAACATCTGCGGGGTGTGCAGCATGTCTCAATTGATATTTTGTACTCATAATAATTTGTTATATAATTTTATTAATGATGGGTATGTTGTAATAAATAATCAGTCAGATTTTCCGCAGCTTTCCTATTATCGAAATCTGCCGGTAAGCGGTCGTGATCCATATATTCGTTATAGATCCAGGGATCGCCAACGGCAAACACAAATCCTTTGCCAAAGTTACATTCAGCCATGAGTACCTGCCCATTTTCCGTAAGTACGGGTTTGGCGTTATTGCTGAGTGTAAACGATGAAATCTCTTTCAGGTAAATTTTTTTGACACCTTTAAATAGTGGATGGTCCGGAAATACAGTGCTAGCACCCATATCCCATTTATTGTTTAACACAGGATGAAGGGTAACATGGTTGAAAATGATACCAAACCGGGAGGCAAATTGATTCAGATGAGTAAATTCGCAATTAGGACCATCGTTAGCAAGGATGATCAGTACACCGCCATCCTTTACCCATTTTTCGATGGCGTTTGCGTCTTCCGGTTGAATGTAATTAGGTGAAGTATTTTCCGATGTAGTATCGGGGTCCACGATGATGTAAACGTTTATTTTTGCTAAACTTGCAGCATCCGGTCTGTTTAAAGTTGAGATTACAGCTCCTTTATCGGTAAAAATTTTACCCCAGCGTGAATAGCCACTCCATGCCGAATCAGTCCATAGATAATGATAAGGTTTCCCTGTTTTTGCATTTGTTTCGTGGTTAAACCAGTTGTCTAATCCTACATTTACTTGTGCATGGCATGCAATACCCCATAGCAAACAGAAGAGGTATATAAAACTTTTTCTCATTTTTATAGTTTTAAAATTATTTCATTCATGTGTCTAAAAAATGGCTTCTGGATTTCGTTCCTAATCTCCGCCAGCCGGCAGATTGGAGTAAATTCAAGACGTTTAGATATAATTATACCCGCAGGTTGATGACAACCCCGGTTAATCGGCCTTTACTTTGATGACAATTTTCTTGTCCTTATCGCATCCGTCTGTTTTAATATTAGGCCTGTGGGTTTCACAGGGAAAGAAAATTAAGAAAACACCCGGTTCTGCTAAATAAAATTTGCTATCTGCATCTGCAATGCTGTAAAAACCAACATCTTTAGTTTCATTGTAAGGCTCAACAACCGTGGCTTTAGATAAAGGAGCAACGCCCATTCTTTCCTTCCCGTTAATGATATATTGAATATCGATATATTTTCTGTGAGCTTCCCACTTTGTAGCCTCAAATTCCTTGGGTTTGTTCTCCGAAACGGTAGCAATTACGTTATCGCCATCGAGAAAATATTTACCCGGACTAATTGTGTCAAGATTTGTGTTTTTTAAATATGCAAAAGCCTTATCCCAATAAACTTTATTCTTGTTATATTGTTTTTCAAATTCCGGGGCATTGACGGAATCGTATACTTTTAGAGATAAACCATTTGCCCATTCTTTTGCTTTAAGCCATTGGGCAGAATTAAGATTGGTTGTTTGTGCCAACGCAGGATAAGAAATGCAAATGGCAGTAAATGCTAACAAAATTGGGGTTAATAACTTGTTCATGATATCGAGTTTTGTTTATTGATATAAAAGGATAATTTCAATTTTGAATGTAAATATACCAAAGGTTCTTTTATTAAGACACGAAAAAAAGACAATTAAGGCTGAAAATTAATAAATTTGTTGTTACATTTTATGAAAAATATTTAAACCAGATAACCATGCGACTTTTGAATGTGTTTGGATGGATACTTTTAGTCATCCTCATATCATGTGTTGTAAAGAAAAAGACGGTACAGCCACCGCTTCAATCGAGTCTGTATAAACCTGGCAGCAAGGTAAATCTACATCCCGAATTTCTCGTTTTTCACCTAAATGATTCTGTTTCGCAGCTTCTTGTGAAACTAAATCCTGATGAATTACTTTTTAATCAGGCTAATCCTGAAAATAAAATGGAGGCTGCGGTTAAAATTTATTATCAGCTTACCGATATTACAAAAGATCCTAATAATAAAGCCGTTGCAGACAGTTCAACCGTTTTTAGGCCCATTGAGAAAGTGACCAACAAGAAAATTACCATAACTACACTGTTATTAAAGGCACAAATAGGAAAGACATATTTATTGAAAGTAGTGGTTGTTGACTTGTTACAAAATATAATGCAACAGAGTTTTGTTTATGTCATCAAACGAAACAAGTTTTCAGCCCAAAATTTCAAATTGTTATCACGAAAAACTGAGGCTCCTGTATTCAGAACCTATGTAAAACCTGATGAAGCCATCCGTGTTCTTACCAATCAACCGGCTGTTACTAAGATTTTTATAAAATATCAAAAAGATAATACGGTGTTACCACCACCACCTTTTTCAGTGCAGGTTGAGCATAGCTTTGTTTTCAAAACTGACAGTATTTGGTCATTTAACTATAGTTCGCAAAAAAGCTTTATGTTTCCTTATGAGGGTTTATATTTGATCCAAACTGATACGGCCCAATCCGAAGGTCTGTTTTTTGCCAATTATGGTTCTGCTTATCCAAAATTAAGTGATGCACCGCCAATGATTCCACCATTGGAATATCTTACTACAACAGATGAATTCAGAAATATTCAAAAGGGCGCTAATAAAAAGCTTTCCGTTGATAATTATTGGCTGAATCTAACCAACAATGTTGATATGGCACGAGAGCTAATTCGTATCTACTATAATCGTCTTTATTACTCAAACCTTTATTTTACCAGTTATAAAGAAGGCTGGAAAACTGACAGGGGTATGATTTACATGATTTTCGGCCCACCCAGCTTTACAACAAAAACTCCTTTCTCTGAAATATGGGAATATCATGATAGGAGGAAGGTCAATATTTTCAATATTACCTTTCTAAAAGCGTTTTCGCCATTTAGTGATAATCATTTTATAATGCAACGGGGGGATTCATATACCACATTCTGGCGCGATGCGGTAGAGTCGTGGCATAGCGGAAAAATATACAGTATTAAGGATTAATGTTAAATATCTTGGATCTTGAGTCTTGGATCTAGGATCTTTTAATAGGCTCTTCGGTCCCTGCCTTCAACATAATTTATAAATGATTTATTGGCTACCTTATTTCCGCCAGGGGTAGGGTAATCACCTGTAAAATACCAATCGCCGAGATCGTTTGGTATAGCTACATGCAGGTTTTCAACGGTTTGATAAATAACATCAACTTCTGCATGGGTAGAGGGTGTTCGCAGCATAGATGCTATCTTCTTCGAAATTTGCTCAGGTGTAAATGGTTCGTATATAGCTTTTACGAAATTCTCGATCTGGTCTTTTCCTAAATTTTCCTGAGCTTTGCAACGTTTATAAACCTCATTGATGACGGTGGACTTTCCTGATTCCTTGAGCATGGCAATTGCTGCCTGGAAGGCAATAAAGTCACCAAGTTTAGCCATATCGATTCCGTAGCAATCGGGGTAACGAATTTGCGGTGAGGATGATACGATAACTATTTTTTTAGGTTCAAGCCTGTCAAGGATTTTTATTATACTCTGTTTCAGCGTTGTGCCTCTGACAATAGAATCATCGATAACTACAAGGTTGTCTTCTCCCTTGGCAATAGTATCGTAAGTTATGTCGTAAACGTGTCCTACAAGATTGTTGCGTCCTTTGTCCTGGGCTATAAAAGTGCGAAGCTTTGCATCTTTGATGGCTACTTTTTCCACCCTGAAATTTTCATCCATTATTTTGTTGAGAAGCGCAGGGGTGAGATTAGGACCTGCCTCTAAGATTCGCTGTTTCTTCTTCTCAATAAGAAAGTCTTCCATACCTTTAATCATCCCGTAAAAGGCAGATTCGGCTGTATTTGGAATGTACGAAAAAACGGTATGTTCAAGATCAAAGCTAACCGACTTTAAAATTTCAGGAATTAATAATTCGCCAAGCTTTTTACGTTCACGGTAAATATCGCTGTTGTTGCCACGCGAAAAATAAATTCGTTCAAAGGAGCAGGAACGGCGAACTTGGGGTTCCCGAATCACTTTCTCAGATACTTTTCCGTTTTTCTTTATTATAACAGAATAACCGGGCTTTACTTCTTGGATCTCGGTTGACTTTAGGTTAAAAGCTGTTTGAATCACAGGTCTTTCGGAAGCAACCACTACCACTTCGTCGTCATGATAATAATATGCCGGGCGGATACCCCAGGGGTCGCGCATAACAAAGGCGTCACCATGTCCCATAATACCAGCAATGGCATATCCGCCATCCCATTTTTTGCTCGATTCCTTAAGAATGGCTTGTACATTCAAGTGTTCGGCAATTTGCTTAGTAATTTCAATATTTTCTTTGCCTTCTTTTTTAAATACTTCAAACAGGCGCTGCACTTCGCGATCGAGGAAATGACCTACATTTTCAAGAATGGTAACGGTATCGGAAAAATCCTTTGGATGTTGTCCTAACTGAATAAGAATATTGAATAGCTCTACAACATTTGTTAGGTTAAAGTTTCCAGCCAATACGAGGTTACGGGTTATCCAGTTATTTGCCCGCATTACCGGATGAACATTATTGATATTATTGCTACCAAAGGTCCCATAACGCAAATGACCCAAATATATTTCTCCGGCGAAAGGCAGGTTCAACTTGGCATCATGGGGATCCTCCGTGATGCCGGGATGTTCTTTGGAAATTTCTTCAAAATCGTCGTATATTTTGTTAAACACATGGTCCAGCGAATTTTCGTGTACCGACCGGTGACGGTATATGAATTCTTTACCAGGAAGAGGGTCGAATTTTACACATGCCACACCAGCTCCATCCTGTCCCCGGTTCCTTTGCTTTTCCATCAATAGAAAAAGTTTTTGGAGACCGTACATCCAAGTACCATATTTCAACTGATAATATTCCAATGGCTTCAGCAGCCTCACTAAAGCAATACCACAATCATGCTGCAAAGCATCGGTCATCTGAACTCCTTATTTTAAATTTTTGTAAAATCTATTTCTATGTTTACTATAAAAGCGTTTGGAAACAAACCTTCAATTTGTTTTTTAACCTTTAAAGCATCGGTAATGGTTCGAAAATAACCGGCATATACTTTCCAGTCGGGCTGCTCGTATTTAACATCAGCATCAAAGCCCGGAAAATTGGTCAAAAACTTGGTTTGTATCTCGTAAGCATGTTTCCTTCCTCCATCCTGGTTGTTCTTGGAAAAAATACGAATGCGAAATCCAGGAATGGTTTTCTTGCCGGCTTCATAATCGATGTATTTATTTAATAAATCATCAATTCGTCTATCCTCTATGATTTGAACCTGTCCCTTTGGATAATCATTCTGAATCTTATTGATGATTTCAGGATGTTTTTTGCTCGAAGTTGACTGCGCGTGCGTATAGAAAGGAATGCAAAAAAGCAAAAAGCTAAGTTTTATAAGATTTTTCATTTCGAAGTGCTGCTTCAATTTCGCCACAAAAGTACGCAAAAATTTTTAAAGCATTATAGAAGTTGTGAATCGAAGATTGGAATTTGATTAAAAGGTGGATTATAAGCCTTTTACAATTTTTGTACTCGGTTCCACCAATCTTTTCAATACCTTCTCCCTACCTTGTCAACTTATATCCGTTAAATTCAAAGGTTTTTCCATACAACCATGTACTAGCTCTTATTTTTCCGGTTATTCTGAGGTCGGGCGTTTTTCCCGAAAACATGTTGAAAGCAGATCCCAGGCTTAGTATATTTGATACCTCAATCGGTACACTAATGGTATAATTCATAGTCGATTTTTTAGCAATTACCAGACGATCCATTGGCATTACTTTGCCAAGTTCCGTTTGATCTCCAAGCATTACTCTCAATTCCAGAGGTTTAACTTTTATCCGGTAGGGGTTAGGATTTTCAATAGATGCAGTAATATCAAAGGTTACTACATTGTTGTTAATTCCCTTAAGTGTCACATTGCTAACATTATTTATCTTAATTTCCTGAAATGAAGCACAACCCACCGCCATAGTTGTGGTAAGGATCAGAACAAAGTAAAATAATCGTTTGTTTATAGATTTTATATTTTTCTGATACATATCGTTTATTTGAGCTGTTATTAAAAAAATTTAGATTACAATAATAACACTAAAAACTATGAATAGGAATCTATTTTATTTTTTACTTTTTTTGTTGTTTTTTTACTTTCATTCAAAATTCCTATGAAACCTCCGTGTTTTGCAAACAAAAACAGTGTAAGTAAATATATTAAGGAGGTTCTAAACAACCTTAAACATAAAATTATTGATGTATGAATAATACAAGTCAAAATCAGATAAGTAGTATTGACTCACCAACTATCAAGGCTACTATCGATGCTCTTCAAATTAAATTTTCTAATGCTAACACCAATGATATTGCATCAGGGGTTAACCGTGTTGCCTTATTTTGGAAAAAAACGGATGGTTCTTCAACCGAATTTTCTCAATTCTGCGAGAACAACTTTATTGATGATGAAGTTCAAAAGGAACTTGTGTTCGGAAAAATTTCGAGAAATTTTGAAATTACCTATGGATATTTTAACAGGATGACGGTTGGGCTTAAAGAGCCTGTTCATCTCGACGTAGGTCCTATTACACCCATTGACCAGATGTTTGGTGGGTACAATCCAATGAGTCATTTAAGTGATGATTTATTCAATACCAAAATTGCATTTTATATTTTGTTGAATTTCAATTACTATACACTTTCGGAAAAGACATCTCTTGGTTCCTCATGGACTCGCAAACAGTGGGCAATGGCGAGGTTGGGAGACCAATGTGAATCGAGGATACCGGGTGAATTAATTCAAAATTTCAGCGAAGTTAATGCCCAGGGAGATAATTACATTTCGGAGTATAATATTTATATGGGCACCTTGCTGAATGAGAAGAACGAAAAACTTTTTCCTGCGGATCTGAAGTTAATTTCTCACTGGGGTTTACGCGATCAGTTGAAAGCCAATTACAGCAACAAAGAGGGCCTCGAAAAGCAACAGATGATTTATGCCGTTATGAAACACATTATTTACCAGGACATTCCGGCAGATATTGTTAATTCACAAAAGTTCAACTGGAATCCACTTTCTAATAAGCTCTTAAATAATGGTAAAGAATCCGGCTTTGAACCGGAACCGGATACACGCTATGAATGGCTTCGTAAAAATTTTGTTGCTTTGAAGGCTATAGATCCCTATAATCCTATGTTTCCAACCTACATTCAAACTAAGTTTGAGAGTGAGATGGAAATACCACAATCAGATGTAGAAGAATTATTTACCTCATTGGTAGTTTCGGCACAAGTAAGGAAGGTAGCCAAGCTTATTGAAAAACGACTTGGAAGGAGCCTTAAACCATTCGACATCTGGTATGATGGTTTCAAAGCCCGAAGCGGGATGAATACAGAAGAACTGGATACAATCATAGAGAAGAAATACCCCAATAGCGAAGCATTCCAGAAAGATATCCCTAATCTGCTTATTAAATTAGGTTTCAAACCCGAGAAGGCAGAATATATAGCTTCAAAAATACAAATCGATCCGGGAAGGGGCGCAGGGCATGCATGGGGAGCTGAGATGAAAGGCGAAAAGTCAAGACTGCGGACACGCATAGGAGAAAATGGGATGAATTATCAGGGCTTTAACGTGGCCATGCACGAACTTGGTCATTGTGTGGAACAAACTATATCACTTTACGATATTGATCATTATTTGCTCAAGGGAGTTCCCAATACTGCTTTTACCGAGGCCCTGGCTTTTATATTCCAAAATCGCGACATGGATGTGCTGGGTTATAAAAGTGATCTTTCAAATAAAACAGAATTGGATGCGCTTGATATCTTCTGGTCTAATTACGAAATAATGGGAGTATCACTGGTAGACATGAATGTATGGAAATGGTTGTACCAGCATCCGGAGGCTACAAAACATGAGTTGAAGGAAGCCGTTATAAAAATTGCCAGGGACATTTGGAATAAATATTATGCTGATGTTTTTGGAAGTAAGGATGAGCCTATATTGGCTATTTATTCACATATGATCGACTATCCATTGTACCTCTCTGCATATCCTATCGGCTTTTTAATCGATTTTCAGATTGAAAAGCATATGAAAGGTAAAAATTTCGCAGATGAGGTTATGCGAATATACCAACAAGGAAGAATTATTCCCCAAACTTGGATGAAAGGTGCGGTAGGAGAAGAACTGTCAAATAAACCTTTACTTGAAGCGGTTGATAAGGCGCTGGAAATGGTACAATAATACAATATAATGCACCAAAACTTATATTTTTATTCAGGAAAAATAATGGTGTTTTGCACGCCGAGTTCTTTGGCTGCATATTCTGCAATGCAATGAGAAAGCCAATTTGGCTGATGTGCATCGGAGCTGAGTACAAAGCGAAATGAGTTAACAAAAGGTTTATAATAATTGTACCAATTAAATCGCCATACATAGCGATTATTGATTTCAATATAACAATCCC
>CAYZNC010000077.1:0-7639 GCA_964478555.1 uncultured Bacteroidales bacterium
CGATATAGCCTTACCTTGTGCCACTCAAAATGAAGTGAACGTGGAAGATGCTGAAACTCTCGTACGCAATGGTTGTATATGCCTTTGTGAAGGGGCTAATATGCCTTGCATCCCTGAAGCTATTGAGGTTGCGCAGAAAAATAAACTACTATTTGCGCCTGGTAAGGCCGCAAATGCAGGTGGCGTAGCTACTTCAGGTCTCGAAATGGCCCAAAATTCTATGAAATTAAACTGGCCCAGGGAAGAAGTGGACAACCGCCTGCATCAAATTATGCGAAATATTCACGAATCGTGTATGAAATATGGAAAGCGACCGGATGGTTATATTGACTATGTAAAAGGCGCTAACATTGCCGGATTTTTGAAAGTAGCCAATGCCATGCTCGATCAGGGAATTGTTTAAATCATACTGGGATGGGAAACCTTCATGAGCCCGACTGTTGCGGGCAGGGTTTTAAGATATGATTTTGAGTTTTTACTACAATACTAAACGGATTTAGGGTAATGCAAATAGGACGTTTTGACAGTATAAATTGTCATTTTTACACAATCACTTTAAATGACTGTGGGTAAATTCAAGGTTTTTGACCAACCTATTTTGAAGCACTATTTTTTATACAATTTGTTAAACATTCATAAAAATTTGTTAAATTTGATAAACAACCGATAATCTCCAAAAAGCCAGAGCTACCCCGTCAGAAAATCAAATAATTGAATATATTAAACGATTTACAATGGCTACGTATAATAACCAGGGATTGTATCATTCAAGTGTGGACCTGCTTAAGGTCAACACCAGTAATAAAATCATTGAACAATATCTTCAATCCATTAATGCTAAATGGCCGGATGTCCGGTTTATTTATCATTCGGAAGAGGTTGCAGTTGAGGGCGCGGAGATTATTAATCTGGGCACTTCAGACAAAACTTTTGGGAAAATTGAAATAAAGTATGGAACCGATGGTCTTTCAGACTGCGACAAAGATTTTATCAGAAATTCAGCAAACGTAATAGCTCTTTTACTCGAGAACAAAAATAAAATTGAATTTCTTACCCAGGAGATAAAGAAACTTGAACAATCAGTGGAGAATCAGACGTCAAAAATTAAAGAGGTTGATTTTTTGAAAACTACCTTTGTGGCGAATGTAAGTCACGAAATCCGCACTCCGCTCAATGGAATTTTAGGTTTTTCAGAACTTCTGAGAAAAAAGGATATGACGCCTGAGAAGAGAATCATGTATGCCGATATTATTTTTAGTAATGGTCAGCAGCTGCTTAATATTATTACGGATGTTATCGATCTTTCTAAAATCTATGCCGGTCAGCTTAATATAGAGGAGAAACAAGTATACCTTAAGCAGCTACTCGCACATCTGCATTTTATATATCAAAACGACCTCAAACGAAAAGAAAAAAGTAACATCAATATTTTCATCCAAAATCCGGTTGAAGACCACGATATTATATTGCTGGCGGACGGCACAAGGCTTAAACAGATTTTGCAGTATCTGTTGGATAATGCCATTAAATTTACACATACCGGAGAAATTTCTTTTGGTTTTAAAACTGAAAAAGATAAGGTAGTTTTTCAGGTTAAGGATACAGGAATAGGAATTAGTTCTGAAAATAAGAAACTTATTTTTGATCAATTCAGGCAGGCGAACGAAAGTATATCAAGAGATTATGGTGGTACAGGACTCGGACTTGCCATTGCAAAACAATTGGTAAGTTTAATGGGAGGCGAAATTTGGTTTGAGTCAGAATTAAGCCTGGGCTCCACTTTCTATTTCTCACTCCCTTTGAAAAAAGCTGTTTCAGAGAATGTGTCTATTGCCCCACCACCGCAGAAGCAACGATTACCTAATTTCAAAGGTAAAAGATTGTTGGTGGTGGAAGACGATCCTACCAGTTTTAAATTAATTAAAGCTGTGCTGGAAGAAACCCAGATACAAATTGAACATGCAGATAATGGTTTGGATGCCGTTCAGATGTGCCAGGATATGAACCCTGATCTGGTATTTATGGATATTCAACTACCCAAAATGAATGGTTATGATGCTGTAAAGAATATACGTGTTAAACAACCCGATTTACTTATTATTGCAATTACTGCTAATGCATTTGAGGCTGATCGCCAGAGATGTCTTAACATTGGATGCAATGAGTATTTGAGTAAACCGGTAAGTAAGGATTTGCTCATTACCACAATGATAAGGTTTCTGAACACATAGAGTCTGTCTATAAAGTCGAGTGTCTGAGTCAGAATGTTCGTTTTCGAGCTAAGCATTTATTTTATTCACTTCAACCAAATCCAACAACTGATTGTGAGCTTCGATGTAATTTCCAAGCGTAATTATTTCATTGGCATATCCGAAAAGCATAGAGGCTGATCGATAAAAGTCCTTACTAACCTGTTTCATCTGATTTTGATTGGCAATGAGTACCTGGATAGGATCAATTTCCAGAATATTCATCATCCCTTCCGATTTTTTTAATAACCGCAGATTCTCATCTATGATTTTCTTAAAATCTTCGTAGGATTTCGATATAGTAGCCAAACGATGACCCACAACACCAATAACTTTACCCGATTCAGCATTGATAAGTGGACTTCCGGAATTTCCATGCTTAATTACGACATCAAATTGAATTGTACTTTTATCATTCTTTGATTTGAAAAACGATGAAATAATACCATTTTTCAAGCTTAGATTGTCCTGATCGGCCTGATAACCTATCATAATTATATGCTGACCTATGCAGTAGTCTTTTTGCAATTCAATGTCCATTCCTGGAATATCAGAAGTGTCAATCTGATCTAATTCAATCAGGGCATAGCCTTCATCCTCAAATTCGGCCAAACGGTTTATACGTTCCAGGAACGCGCAAAATGACATTTTTATGGTAAGTTTTGGGGTAAGTCCATCCTCTTGCATAAACTGGAAAACAACTTCATCGCATTTTAAAATTTTGTAGACGGATTCATCTGTAATAATGTAGTTTGAAATCTTAAAACCAGTAAGAGCGGTTAGTTTAATTCCGTTATCGCTGAAAAAATTGATTGAACAGACGGCAGCGTGTAATTCCTTCCAAAGACTTTTGTACATTGTGTACAGGTTTATTAGTTAATATTCAGTGTTTTTGCAGCGAGAATTAATGTTTTTCATAAGCATTCTTGAGAACCGCAAAACATTCATTAATCCCTTTAAGTGTTAAAAAGTAACCCTCTAAGGAATATATTTTTTAAACTATTAAAATAAATTATTGACATAAAGTTGGTTAGTCATCTATAATTTATTTTTTTTACTTTTTTAAGATACAGTAAATTTAAAGGATTACCGCTAAACCCATTAATATTTTTGGGATAAAAACGCACTACCATGTCGTAAAATAAAGGTACAACAACAGCTTCGGAAATAATCATCTGATTCATTTGCTTGTAGAGCTGCATACGTTTGTCAATATCCGACTCCGAGAGAGCGCTTTCATATAACCGGTCAAAGCGGGGATTTTTGAAATGCGTATAATTCGATCCGTTCGGACTTAAGTTGGATCCGTAAAATAATGATAAATAGTTCTCAGCATCAGGATAGTCGGCAATCCAAGAAGAACGGAAAAATTGAGCTTTTGAATTCGCTACCATATCCCGGAAAGTACCTCCGTTGCTAACTTCGATTTTAAGCTTTATTCCTATTTGTGATAGCTCATGCTGAATATATTCGCAGAGATCTATATAATCAGAGGTTGTCAAAAGGGTTATTTCAGGAAGCGATTTTCCTTCAGGATAACCTGCTTCAGCCAGAAGTTTTCTTGACAAATCAGGACGGTATCCATAACTTTCGGGTTCATTAGAAAAACCGGGCAAACATTTGGGAATAATACTTCCATATGCGGCAGTTCCGAGATTATTTCGAAGGTATTTCAGCATTTTAGCCCTGTCGAATCCGAAATTAATGGCCTGCCTGATCTTTTTGTTCAACAGCGGATTGTTTGGCAATTTGCCGGAATCAATCATACAACCCAAATATTCCGTATTCAGGTATGGCGTTACATTCACAATAAATCGTTGGGTATACTTTGGGTTAAGTTTGCCATTCCTGGTAAGCAATTCATTGCGCGATGCCGTTTGCACACCCGATAAGAAATCTAAATTTCCTTTGATAAATTCAAGAAATTCAGATTGTTTATCACTGATAAATGTAATCGCAACCGCGTCGAGGTAAGGTAGTTGTATCCCAGATGAGTCCTTCTCAAAATATTTAGGGTTTTTGACGAATACAAGCTTTTCGCCCTCCCGCCACGCTTTGAGCATAAATGGCCCTGTACCTACAGGATGACTGCGAAAATCTTCACCATAATAATCAATGATTTCTTTTGGCACCACATAGCAATAAGGCATGGTCAGTAATCCTGGAAATATGGAAAATCGTTTTTTGAGCTTTATTTTTAAGATCGTATCATTCGTAGCAGTAAAACCTGATGCGGTATCCGAATGAGCTACCGTATTAAAAACCCAAATACCGGGTGATGCAACCTTGGGATTCAATATTCTTGAGAAGCTATAAACAAAATCTTTGGCAACAACTCGCCGGCCTTTTCCGGATGGAAAAACAGGGTGATCATGAAAATATACGTCGTTACGGAGGTAAAAAGTGTACACCAGGCCATCCTTCGAGACCTCCCAACGTTTTGCAATCGATGGCTGTATTTTCAGCGAATCATCCATTTCCAACAACCCATTAAATAATTGCGAAACCGGCCACCAAAGGACTTGATTGCGGGTATATGCAGGGTCAAGTGTGGCAATACCTTTTGACTCATTGTAACGGAAAACGGTACGCATTCCGTTGTCAGTCCTCTGCGACGAGCAGGAACAGAGTATAAGTACATAAAACAGAAAGGACCGGAAATGCATAAAATCTGTTTTAATCCAGAGGCTAAAATACATATTAGGGCGCAATAAAAAAAGCCAGAGCATCCCTACTCCGGCTTAAACCCTAAAAACTGTTTCTAAAATCAGAATTTTAGAAACAGGCCAACCATGAAATTTCTTCCTGCCTGAGGAAAGTAACCATTAGACACGAGTTGTTGTCCGGATTCTATATACTGATATACCCAGGCATTAGTTGCATATTTGGTATTAAAAACATTACCAATTGTTAATACAGGCTCTATGCTTCTGATATAGCTGGTTTTTATTTTGAAGTTGATGCGGAGATCATGAATAAAGTATGGATCAAGCTTCCTTTCTTCACTTTGGGTATTGTCAATATATTGTTTGCTCACATATTTTGAAAGAAGATGAATAGTAATAAATTTTGATAGCGTGTAATCTATCTGACTTCCCGCAATTATTTCAGGAGAAAAAGCAATTTTGGTATTGCCCAGATTTTGAATATTTTGCTTTGGCCAGGTATCATAATTATCAATGTATTGTACAAAATTTTGGATGATGTTTCTGCTAAAAGTTGCATTTAAGTTCCATCCAAGGTTTTCAAATATTTGCAATCCGCCGTTAAGTTCGATGCCCGAACGGTAACTTTTGGCCACATTTGTCATAATGGCCGAGCCCACATCATTAATTTTGCCAGTAAGTATAAGCTGGTCCTTGTAGTTCATGTAATAGAAATTAATCCCCAGCTTTAAAGGATTCGATTTGTAGTTATATCCTATTTCGAGGTCGTTTAGCCTTTCAGGACGAGGTACCGGGTTGGAAATATCTGCATCAACAAAATCATCGCGGGTTGGCTCACGATGACCGATACCATAAAAGCCATAAATACTTTGATGCTCGTTCAAAGTTAGGGTCATTCCCACTTTTGGATTGAAAAAGTTATACTCGTGCGATTGCGTTATATCGATACCATTACCATCGTCAACGCCGGCAATAGCATGACTTATTCTTCGATATTGCAGATCACCGAATACGGATAACTGATCACTTAACTGGTAGGTGGTTTTTGCAAAAATATTAAAGTCATTTTTGGTTCCGTCGCTGGCGTAATATTGATGGTTTATTTGGCCGGTACTCATATATTTTGCCCAGATAACTGTTCCATAATGTTTGCCGTAGTATTGGTTCCATCCACCACCCAGTGTGGCTCTTAATGCTTTTTTAGTATAATTGGCGGACCATGTGAAACCATAAAATACATTATCAAGCCACTTCTGGCGAATCAAATTCGAATTGGCGATGGTATCGGTGTGCGGCAAGGTTGGAGGTAAGAAAATGGTATCTAATCCGTAATTTGCTAAGCTCTGGTCTTCCATATATTCCTCGTAATATCCCTTTCCTTTTGTGTAATGCAGTGCCGCATTGATATTCAGGAATGATGAAAAAGAGTGTGAGAACAGCACTTGCACATAGTCTTGTTGATAATTATCCGTTTGATTCGGGTAATACTGAATTCTGCCCAAATCATCGGTGTACATGCCCAAGCTGTTAAAAGTCCGGTTTGTATTTAAACTGTCCTTCGGAACTCCGTTCCATGCCTGGTAAGTATGCTCCAAGCCCGAAAAAACGTTTATTTTAAGTAATGTTTTGGACGCGTAATAAGAACCTGAGGCATAGAAGGATTTTAAATTGCTCCATGCTCGATCAATGTAGCCGTCAGATGTGATTTTGGACAACCGGCCATCAAAGCTAAAATGGTTGTTTATTAAACCAGTTCCAAAGGAGACGCTGTTTCTTAAAGTGTTGAATGATCCATAAGCATTGTTTATCTCAGCGTAGGGATCCTTATTCATTTTCAGGGTTTGGAAGTTTATGGTAGCTCCAAAAGCGGCTGAACCCAGTGCAGAAGTACCTACACCACGCTGAATCTGTATATTGTCAGCAGATGCGGCAATATCAGGCAGGTCAACCCAGTACATTTCATGGGACTCCGCATCGTTAATTGGTATTCCATTGATACTCACATTGATTCCTGTCATATCTGTTCCCCGAATTCGCAGAGAAGTGTACCCCACACCGGTACCTGCATCAGACGTGGTAACTGCCGAAGGGGTTAAAGCCAACATATAAGGCACATCCTGGCCGGTATTACGTTCTTGAATTTCTTCCTGAGTAACTACAGTATTTGCAACCGGTGTGTTACTTTCTGCCAGTGTAGCCTGAACTATGACTTCATCAGCCATATAATTTTTACGTAGTAATTGAATGTCCAAATGAACATTTCCATTTACTGGTACGGGTTTTGAAATTGTTTCGTACCCCAAAAATGAGAACATGAGCGTATAAGCTCCCTGTTTAATATTGTTAAAAACAAATTCACCCTTTAGATTCGCTATAGTGCCGGTATAGGTATGTGCTATTACTACATTAGCACCTGTAAGTGCATTGCCGTTTTCGTCTCTCACTATTCCGGAAATGGAATATTGAGCAAACGTCATTAAATGCCCGCTCATTAACAGAGCAAGCAATCCCAATCGCTTTTTCATTTTAGTACGTTAAATTAAAACTATTGACAAATGCGGCAACGACTAAACTATTGCCTAAACTCCCTTCGCCGGCATTACCCGGATCAGGTTCTAAGGGTATATTCTCAGCCTTTTTAAAGCACCCCCTTAGGAAAGTGATACAAATTTACGAATATCTAAACAAAGCGATGAGGGAAAAGTTTTAATAATTTCGTTTACA
>CAYZNC010000077.1:7739-20729 GCA_964478555.1 uncultured Bacteroidales bacterium
TCATCTTGAGAAGTCTGAACCGGACACTGAGCGGTG
Organism: uncultured Bacteroidales bacterium; assembly: GCA_964478555.1. Classification (GTDB taxonomy): domain Bacteria; phylum Bacteroidota; class Bacteroidia; order Bacteroidales; family JAAUTT01; genus JAAUTT01. The sequence continues at coordinate 7,776 of CAYZNC010000077.1, forward strand.
TTGAAACCGCCTCAGAGCGAAGGTGTCATTTGTATAAACATGAATTTGAATTCATTTTCAAGTGTTATTTTGTAACTGATATTCTGTAAAGTCCTGCACCATGTCGTCGGATAAAAGGGGCGAATTCATTGGTAAATGTCCCCATGATTTTACCACTCCACAGGTCTTTAACCATACAATTGCCTTTTAAGCCCACTTGTTCAAACATAAAAGGGATTTTGACCGAATCGGCAGGCATTGGACCTCCCGGATCCTGAGTGAAGACGAGAAATTTAACGGTAGCTCCTTCGGGATGATCGATGCATTCTTTGTCGAGCCCTGCTGTTGCATTGAAATGGTCATATCCTTCCGGAACGTCATATTCAATAATTGAATTGGCATGCGTTCCAATACCGTTGGAATAAGTTTTGTCGTTAACAATTAGGGCCTTACCAGCCACTGATTTATTTATAACAGCTTTATTCCACCCTGCGGAGGCTCTTACCCAATTAAGTTCAGTTAACTTAAGCTGTCCTTTTGGCCCTGATAGGGTAGGTTCAATCCAATCGGCGTGGTCCCAGGCGTTACCATTGCCACCATCGGAAACACACAGAAATAATTTTTTGGCAACTGCTATATCCACGTTTATATCCACACTTTGCTCATTCTTTCGGTAGGTAATTAAATTGCTTTTCCATAAAGCTTTACTTTCCACTAATTTTTCCTGATCTTGAGCGTTGAAAACGGCCAGGTATTTATCACCGGTTTTGGGGTCGTCGGCGGTCCAGGCTATCAAATCGTTGTTTCTGAATAGCTGTTTGTTGTTAACGCTGTGATTGAGTACCTCAAGAACATCCTTGTTGGTAAGGAGGGACAGGGTGAACGCGTTGTTGCTTGGCAGATCGCCACCAAACATTAACGGTGACCGGAATATGGCAAACAACGACATAAGCGTATACTGCTCATCGTTGGTGAATTTCGACATCCGGTCGTCGCCATTTTCTGCTCTTATCCCAATTCGTCCAAGCGGCAACATGTCGGGGTCAGGGAAATGGCCGTTGCCAATATAAGGAGCCCAGCGGTTACATACTTCGAAATGTTCTTTAAGTGCTGGCCAATTATCCCAGAAATCGTTTACAATGCGCCACATGTTTGCATGGTTTTTAACATGTCCAGCAAAAGCAATGGGTGTTTCTCCTGGCGAAGTGCTAAGAATGATTGGGCGGCCGGTTCTGTCAATAGCTTTTCTAATCATTTCAACTTCTTCCTTATGATAGGGAACAGAAAGATCATCGACTTTTACGAAATCAAGTCCCCAGGAGGCATACAGATCGAAAAGGGAATTGTAATATTCCTGAGCTCCTTTCTTTTGATAATCTACGGTGTACATATCTTTTAACCATGTACACAGCCTATCCGTGTTATATATATCCACAGCTTTTACATTGGTGCCCAGCACTGCAGTATTTTTCTTAACAGCTTCTTTAGGAATCCCTCGCATGATGTGAATTCCAAATTTCAGACCTTTGCTGTGAATATAATCTGCTAAGGGTCTGAAACCATTTCCATTGACAGCCGATGGAAACCGGGCCGGACTGGGTAGCAAACGTCCATATTCATCCATTACATAAATAGCATCGGTTTCGTTGTATCCATGAGCTTTGTCGTTTTCGATGTACCACCTGATGTCAATTACAACGTATTCCCAACCGAAATCTTTCATATATTTTGCCATGTAATCGGCATTGGCTTTCACTTCACTTTCTACAACGGTGGGACCGTAGCAATCCCAACTATTCCAACCCAATGGGGGAGTGGGAGCCCATTTTAAGAACTTAAGACTGTCCTGAGCAGATAGTTGCTGTGCATGTGTTGTTAGCAGAAATAATAAAGTGCCAACAATGAAAGTCCATTTTTTTTTCATGGTTTGATTTGTTTAATATAGTTTTATTTCGATGTAACTTAGCAACCGTGGTTATTCAGAAAATCAACACATTAATTAATTTTTATTTCTTTGGTATCACTTTTTATTCCATTGGATGTAGCCGTAATCTTAACTGCTCCCTTTTTACTGTCAGAACCCACTATAATCATGGCTTTTCCGTAAAAGAGTTTAACATAATTTACCTGAAACAGGTCAAATGACTGGGCATTTCCATTTCCAATACCAGCAATGTGTGCCGGGCCACTTAAAGCAATATCAATTTTATTATCGGCAAGGGGACATGGGTTACCATTTTTATCATAGGCTTCAACAAGTATATAGGATAAATCCATGCCATCGGCATGAATCGTTGAACGATCAGGTGTTAATCTTAGCTGGTAAGGCGTGTCAGCAGTTTTCATAACTTGTTCACCTATTACCACACCTTCCTTGTATGCAATGGCCTTAAGTTCTCCAGGTTGGTAAGTTACATCGGGCCACATGAGCCGGAAACGTTCAATTGATTTACCTGAATCAGAATTTTTGCATTTTTTACCCAGCGATTTACCATTTAAGAAAAGTTCAGCACAATCGCCATTGGTATACACAAATACGGGAAGTTTATCAACTTTAGCGCCGTCCCAATTCCAGTGTGGAAGAACGTGAACAGTTGTTTCGTCTTGTTTCCAGTAACTTTTGTACAGGTAATACCGGTCTTTTGGGATACCACATAAATCTACAATGCCGAAATAAGAGCTACGGGATGCTTCTTTATCTGTCATTCCAAGCTTTTTAACGTTTCTGTTTTCATACGGGGTTGGTTCTCCCAGATAATCAAATCCAGTCCACACAAATTCTCCGGCAATATAGTTTTCATCTTGTTGCCACATGAAATCTTCATCGGGCAAGTCGGCCCATTCTGGTACACACAAATCGTACGAACTTACCTGAAGAGAATTTGTAAATTCATTCTTTTTGGTTGGAAGAGGCAATTCATAAAAGCCACGAGTGCTCACAGTTGAACCCGATTCGCTTATAATAACCGCTTTGTTGGGTTCCAGCTGACGGGCTAAACTGTATCGGCGGCCATAATTCCAGCTGTGTACGTCGTAAAAGTCGAAATGGCGCAAAGCCGCACTAGTTGTATTATCGCACACCATCGTCACTGGTCGTGTAGGATCATATTTACGTACATAATTTATCATGGTTTGCATGCGATAAAAACCGTTGTTGCGATTATACTGAACATCTCCCATTTCGTTTCCTATGCTCCAGATAAATACACACGGATGGTTCCGGTCACGTACTACAAAGTTTTTCATATTACGCTGTGCGAACTCTTCAAAATCTGTGGCTTCTGTGATATCTGCTTTTCTATCATATTTATCAAAAGCTTCATCAAATACCAAAACTCCCATGCGGTCGCATATTTCTAATAGTTCGGGCGCAGCCATGTTGTGACTGGTTCGGATAGCATTGCATCCCATTGATTTCATAATTTCAATTTGCCGCTCCATAGCTCTAGGATAGAAAGCTGCCCCAAGGGGACCCTGGTCGTGATGGAGGCAAACTCCTTTTAACTGAACTCGTTTATCGTTCAGATACAGACCATTATCGGCAGTAATTCGGATAGTTCTTATGCCAAATGGGGTTATATACGTATCTAACAATTTATCATTTTTGTATACGTTGGTTTTAGCCTGATACATCATAGGATTAACAATATCCCACCTTTGCGGACTAGTTAATCCGATGGTGACTTCAATATCATTACTTTTTCCGGCAAGTATTTTATGAGAAGCTTCTTTCCGGCCAATTTCAATACCCTTTGGGTTGATGATGATGTTTTCGACCTTAATTGTCTCTTCGTTCTCCGATTTATTATAAACCGTAGTCATTATCCGGACGTCGGCATAATTTGGTTTGATAATTGGCGTAGAAACCTGGGTTCCCCAAACTGCCACATGAATAGGATCTGTCACAATCATCTGCACTTTTCTGTAAATGCCTGCCCCGGGATACCATCTGCTATCGTGTTCGCGGTTATCTACATAAACTGCGAGTACATTTTTTCCATTAAACTGCAAGTATCTGGTGATATCTAAATAGAAGGAGTTATAGCCATAATCCCATTTGCCCGCAAGTTGGCCATTAATATAAATTTGCGGATTTGACATAATGCCATCAAATACCAAATAGATACTTTTACCACTATAATCAGCCGGAATATCCAGGCTTCTGCGGTACCAGCCTTCACCCTTCCAGGGAAGCTTTCCGGTATTTCCATCGCCATCTGTGATTGTTGGGCCTGATATAGCCCAATCGTGAGGTATATTAACGTTCTGCCACCCTGTATCATCAAAATTAGGTTGTGCGGCATTTTCGATATTTCCTTTGGTGAATTTCCAGCCGGTTTGAAGTGTAATTATTTCTCTTGCTTTTGCTCCTGATGCGATTATAATAGATGCAACAAGAATAATTGTCAATCGTAAGCTACCAGTTTTCATAGTTTATAGTTTAGTAATTAAAAGACCTGAAAAATTTCAGGAATTAATCAGGTCGATATAATGAACAGTATTTTCAAGCTACTGTTTAATTAATCTTAAAAACAAAACATTGTGTTTTTCGATATCCCCTTTGTAACCTTCGGATATGCCCAGATCGGTTTTTTTCCATAAATCACGGGCTTTAAATTTACCATTCAAGCCCAGGTTATTCCATTTTACATCTGCATTTACATATGGCTCGTTACGGTTAAAAAGAATGACCGCATAGTCGCCGTCTTTTAATGGTTTAACCCAAACTTCGAAGTTGCCATTGTCAAGTTTTTTACTGCCCTGGATACCCAATTCATCCTGATCTACAGCAATGGCTTCTTTGTTCATTAGAATTTCTTTGGTAGCATCGGACATATTGCGAATATCGTTTCCTGCCATTAATGGTGCGGCCAAAAGGCACCAGAAACTAAAATGAGAACGGTATTCATTATCTTTCATACCGCCATTGCCAACTTCCAGCATGTCGGGATCGTTCCAATGACCAGGTCCTGCAAATTTTTCAAGTCCTTCTTCCTGATCCAGGATAAGGGTCCATCCGATTCCTCCCCATATTCGCTTACAGTCCCAGCAATCCTGAATGTCGTTAGTAGTTCTCCATAAGTGTCCAACATCTTGAGCCCAATACCATGGATTACTTTTGCCCCATTCGCACATGCTAAATGCAATAGGTCTACCAGCTGCCTGAAGCGCTTTGCTCATTTTGGTATATTGTACTTTCTGATCTAGTCCCCAGGTACTGCACCAGTCGTATTTTAAATAGTCAACACCCCATGCGGCATATTGGTTGGCATCCTTTTCTTCAAAAGTATTGCTGCCCGGCCGGCCCTGACAAGTTCTGGTTCCGGCATCCGAATACAGGCCAAATTTTAATCCTTTTGCATGAACATAATCAGCTAAAGCCTTTATTCCTGATGGGAATTTAAAAGGGTCAGCAAGAATATTTCCATGCGTATCCCGTTCAACTTGCCAGCAGTCGTCAATTATGATATACTGGTAGCCAGCATCTTTCATTCCGGAAGAGACAAGAGCGTCTGCTGTTTCTTTAATCAGTTTTTCGCTTACGTTGCAGTAAAATTTATTCCAACTGTTCCAACCCATTGGGGGAGTTTTTGCCAGGTCAGGTTTCTGTCCAAAAAGAATGAGAGGACTTAGCATCAAAAAAAAGGATAGCATTATTTTCATAAAGATCTGATTTGATGATTAGTAATATAATTTAGTTTGGATAAACTTTATGAACTGAATGTATTATTTTATTTTGTCATTTTTTATTGATTTTATGGTTCCATGGGCATGTACCTGATTTTTCCAAACAGTAGGCATGACAATAAATGTTAGGCTTCCGGATCATGAGCCTTTTGGGAAAACAGTAATCCTTAATTTACTGCAACCATAAGGCACCAGAGTTATTGTATCTATTTTTTCGCTCAATCCTTTTTTCAATAATGCAGCATCGGGCAAAAGCGGCGTAAACAACCAGGAACCTTTTTTAATTTCAGCACTACGAATATACCATGTTGTTACGTTACCGCGTTCATTCCTCTTCACATCCCATTGTTCAAATTTCATTTCTGTTTTGTTCATAAGCTTCCATCCATTTACCAAGCGAGCGGGAACTTTTAATTCAACGGGTGCATTTTCAAGATTCCAGGGATTATCGGAATAAGCCTTATTAACTACTTTTATTTGTTGCTGCAAATGTTTGTCATTTAAACACAAAGCATAGTTCCATGGACTTTTGGCAAATAATTCGTAAGCCGGGTATTCAGGAGTCGACCGGTTATCTTTTGTATCAATTTTCCAGTCCTCTTCAATTTTTAAAGAAAACACCAATGGGCCTCTTTCAAGTGATATGCCGTTTTCAGGACCAGGTGTAAGTTTTAATTGCGATGGCAGAATAACCGTTATCTTATCGCCCTCTTGGTACTCCTGTTGTAAAGGGACATAAGTACCGGCAGTAAATTGTTTATTCAATTTGCTGCCATTAAGCAACACCTTGGCATTACTGCACCAACCGGGTATCCTTATATAAAACTTAAAATCAATTTTTTCTTTAGGGTGAAAAGTAAAATTAATACTATCGGAAAAAGGATAGTTTGTATCTTCCTCAACAGTAACTTCGTTATTGTTCACTCCCACCGGATAGGTGACCGATGATGGCGCGTATAGAGTTGCAACCAAACCCCCTTTACCATCTGTCATCCACGAATTAATCGCAAAATTAGGCATCATTCGGTTAACATTGCCAGGGCAACATTCGGTACCTGGATTTGGGGCATAACGCATGGTTCCGCCACCGTTGCGAATAAAACATTCCCTTGAAGCTATTACCTGATTGGGCGCAGAAAAATATTGCAGGGCCTTAAAATCCTTTGCAACCGATCCGGGGGCAGCATTAAACGCAGCCCGTTCGATTTTATCGGCATAAGCTACATCGCCCGTGGCCTTCAGCAAATAGGATATATTCCAGGTATAATCGGAAATATCACAAATTTCGTGCGACTCCTGGGTAGTAACCGGCGCTAAATGCTCGGATGAAACATTCACCCCGCTAACCAGCATGTAATATTTATCTAGTTTTTTAAATGCGGCAATACTAGGACTTAAATAGGTTGTATCGCCGGTGTAAAGATATAAAATGGCTCCCAGTTTGGATTTTTCCAAATAGGTAACACCGTGCTCATCGGTAACAGAGTCTTTCAGGAAACCAATATCAGATACAGCGGTTTTCCTATTTTGCTTGTTGGAGTTTTTATAAATTTCTTTGGCAAAATTCAACAGGGCTGTGTCATTCGATTGGGAATACGCCCACAAAATTATTTCATCGTTAATGGACTCTCTCACGCCTGTATGAGGAAAACGGTCGCTAAGATAATGTTTTTTGATAGCTTCTAAAATTTTAGCATTGTGAGTGGCTTCATACTCAGCCATCCAGGCTCTAAAAAATACAACATATACCCATCTGTCACCTTCGTAGTCGGGCTTCAAAAATTTAGGCCCTAAAAATCCGCTGCTATCAGGATGAGCCAGCACATAGTAAATACTTTTGCGGGCTTTGTTTAACAGGAATGTGTCGTTCAATAAAAGGCCGCAACGTAGCATTCCATCTACCCAATAAGCATTTTGTTCGTATGGCCACCATTTTTGAATGCTTTTGTTGCCGGTGATACTATCAGCTGCCCAGCCTACCGTATTGAAAGGGTAGCCTGCATTCTCCAAATGACCTGTTAACCCGTTGCGTTGGTTTATGAGATACTGCTTTAGCCATCCTTTTGGAGTAATGGCATTGGCTGGCAATGACTTAAACCGGCCATAGTAGGCAACGGGTTGTTCAGCTTTCCGGTTGCTGCAGGAAAGTAAGTATGCATTTAATCCGAAAGCAATTACTGCAAGTTTTAGGGTAGTAAGTTTGTTGTTTTTCATAGGTTCTTCTTTGGAAATTCAAAATATTGAGTAAAGTTATAACCTATCAGTGATTAGTTTCCAGGTTTATTCTCTTTTTGTTTGTGAGTCAATCATTACAGCTGGCTTGGAAGGCAACGATGTTTTAAAAGTTCCTTCTTCAGCAAGACTGACTTCCGTGGAAATACAGAGCACACGCTTTAATCTTAAAACGCTGTGGTTACTCTTTTATCAGTTTATAACTGAAAGATTTATTGGCATAGGTGAACTTTAACAGATAAAGTCCCGCAGGTAGCATGTCAATTGGAATTGATTGCTCATCGGAAGTAGCCTGTACCTGTTTCACCAAATCACCAAGCACATTATAAAAATCAACAACAATGGGTGTATTTATACCTTTCAGCGTGAACACTGTAGTTGCAGGATTGGGATAAATAGAAATGCTTTCTGATTCCACAGACGCAACAGCATTGAATGTTGGTGACAGCCTTATCGGATAGGATTGAATTTCAATGGAATCTTTTAGATTTGCTTTCAACCGGTAGTAATACATATTTCCGATGCTGGTAGTGGAGTCAACATACACAGAAGCGGTTGGCGAAATTTTTCTCAGATACGTAAAGTCGCCGCTGTTTACTTTGCGTTCGACGATAATACTATCATTTTGTGTAGTGCGGTTTTGCCATTGAACTTTGACCAAAGCATTTCCAACCGAAGAAATTTTCATCTTGTTGGGCGATTCTTTGTAGGTGTGGATTAGAATATCTTTTATTTCGGTCCATTTGTGTCCGGTTCGATCATAAAATTTAAAACTTCCGCCATCCTCCCATACATTAAAGGCAACATTATGGATTATGGCTTTTTCAACATCTGTTGCGTAGAGACACATGCGTGAATTATATTCGCATGCATCAATAGCACCGAATTCGCTTAAAACTACAGGTATATTATGTTGAGTGCTCCAGGTAGTCACCTGATCAAATTTTGCGTTGGTGGTGTTAATGTCTGCATCCGTTCCATAGCTACCGGTGCCTACCAGACCAAAAGGATAGGGGTCGTAAGAATGGTAATAGCCGATGAGGTAATTATCATTGGGGATCGCAGCAGTGATGAGTTCCTGTGAATTCGACCACATATATCCTGAAAACAGGACGATGCGGGTAGGGTTTGTTTTTCTCATGGTATTTAATATCCTGGAATTCAGTGTATTTACATTGGCAAGTGTCATGGGATAGGGTTCGTTTATCACTTCAAACAACAAGCTGTCCGATTTATTTCTAAAGCGCCTGGATACCTGGCTCCAGATGCTATCGAAACGATCGGCATTGGCACTGGTGAAGGAATTTTTAATCCAATCTTCGTGATGTGCATTTATAATGATGATCAATTTGCGGCTAAGTCCCCAGTCAACAATTTGTTCAACACGGTTAAGCCATGTTGCATCGATGGCATACGGTGAGGTAGCGCCAGTATGTTTGTCCCAGGTAATGGGCAAACGAACACAGGTGAAGCCAGCATTTTTATAATCGTCAAAATTACTTTCTACTACTGCAGGATTTCCCCAGGTACCTTCCCCTAGAGGTGGATCAAGCGTATTACCCATGTTTACCCCTCGTCCCATGTTTTTGATCGCTTTTTGAGGAGTTAATTGTCCGTTCACATGGACTAGAAAGGCACATAAAAATAGTGCTATAATATTAATTTTCATTTTTGTAAGCGTTTAGTTATCGTAATATATCAAAAAACATGTCAATTATATTTTAATCTTATATTGATTTTATAAGCTTGATCTGAAAACTCTGCAATAATTGGGTCAGGCTATTGAAGGAGTTTTTTAAAACTTGTCAGCTGATCATAACCCTACAAATATAAAAATTAAAACAAGGCATGGTGGAGGTAATTCGGACTTATTAAGTTTTTTCAATATGGATTTTGTAAACCTGGCAGTTGCGACTTGAAGAACTGGTGTTTTCTTTGCGGCACCCTTAAATTTCCATGCTAATTTATGTTTGAAACAATAAATTCCCACAACTTTTTAAATTGATCCACAACTTTTCCATTTGATCAACAATTAACAGAAATGTTTTAATAAGCGCTAAAACAAAAAAGCCTCTCAGAAATCTGAAAGGCTTTTTTTGTGGGAGCAGAGGGATTCGAACCCCCGACCCTCTGCTTGTAAGGCAGATGCTCTGAACCAGCTGAGCTATGCTCCCTTTTTCCTTATTTGTGTTTAACAAAGGAGGTGCAAAGATAATTGCGTTTTTTTTTTCTACAAAGATATTCGCATCTTTTTCAAAAATATTTTTGGAACAGTATTAAAACTAATAGCTAAAATACTATAATAAAGTGTGTTGCCAAGTAAATTATAAGTGGCTTGGAAAGAGCGGGACCTCAAAGGTTTCAAAACCTTTGAGGTCTGAACCAGACTAAAAAATAAGTGTTTAAAGTTGGAAGTGCCTGGAGTGCCTAAAGTTGGATACTCTAACTTCGAACTTCCAACTCTATTCCCAATAGATTTCCACATGCATGTTATTAAAATCCGGATCGTCCAAGGTACCTTCATTTTCACACCGCATGCCAATAGGTAGTTCTTCCATCTTAATTTGTTGTCCGTCTTCAATAACGCCGCCAAAAGCTTCAAATTCAATAAAACGGTTTAGCAAATCGATCACCGGTGATTCATTAGCCTTGGTTACGTTATGAATGCTTAGGTCGGGTCTGCCATATTTTCTCAAGCCACGGGTATGAAACCACATCTCACCATTCTCTTCTTCCGAGAAAAGAATTTTTACATGGTTCCATGGAACGGGATTCTTGGGATTAAAAATCTTCTCGAACCAATCTGCACTGTTCCAGAAGGTAAACATTTGCGGATCAAAGACGCATATACCGCCATTCTCCATTAAATAGGCTATGATTCCTGTGATGTCGCGATAATAATTGAGGGTATTAGCGTCGGGTACTTCACCTTTCAAAATGTAGCACTGAGGAGCACTGTCAACTTCTGCAGCAAAAAGGGGATTCTTTTTTTTCACTTCCTCCCACAAAGGTCCACTCAAAAATTGTTTTAAGCCTTTGGGATGCTTCTCCTGATCATACCTCATGAATTTAATACCTTCAGGAATGCCGGTAGTATTATATTTTTCCCAGGAAACTTTAAAATCTACCTTAAAGTCGCCGTAAATTACGAAGTATAAAAAAGGTTCGTAACCGGGTTTTGAAAAGTATTTTCTTTCCCAATCCTGTAAATCCGCCATATGTATAATTTTAGGTTAGTGTCTAACAGTGAAGTTACAGGGAAACAACCATCCAGCTACTTATCTTTACAGCCCTTACAACTTTTATAAAATTCTGTTTTTAATCATGTATTCCGCAATTTGCACAGCATTCAATGCGGCACCTTTCTTTATCTGGTCGCCAACGCACCAGAAGGCTAGTCCGTTGGGATTTGCAATATCTTTGCGCAAACGGCCTACATAAACGGGGTCCTTACCTGCTACAAACAGAGGCATAGGATATTTGTTATTTTTTGGATCATCTTCAACAATCAGTCCTTCGGCCTTTTGCATAGCTGCACGAACTTGTTCCACCGAAAGGTCTTTTTCAGTTTCAACCCAAACCGCTTCCGAATGCGCACGACGAACCGGTACACGCACAACTGTGGCACTTACCGACATATCACTATGCATAATCTTACGGGTTTCGTGGTGCATTTTCATTTCCTCTTTGGTATAATCATTATCGAGGAAGACATCAATATGCGGTATCACGTTAAAGGCCAATTGATATTTGAACTTTTCTACTTTTACGGGTTTATTGGTAACGATAGCATGAATCTGATCGTCCAATTCCTGCATTGCTGCTGCACCGGCTCCACTGGCTGCCTGATAGGTAGCTACATGAATTCTCTTTATCGGCGAAAGGTCCTGTATGGGCTTCAAGGCCACAACCATAATAATAGTAGAACAGTTTGGATTGGCAATAATGTTTCTGGGTCTGTTCTTACAATCATCAGGATTTACCTCCGGAACTATAAGGGGTACATCACTATCCATGCGAAATGCACTGGAGTTATCGATCATTACAGTTCCGTATTTTGTAATGGTGGCTGCAAACTCTTTTGAGGTACCGGCACCGGCTGAAGTAAGAGCTATATCAATTCCTTTAAAGTCGTCATTTTGTTTAAGTTCTTTAACGGTTAGGGTTTTACCCTTGTAATTATAGGTACTACCCGCGCTTCTTGATGAACCGAAAAGGATCAGTTCGTCTGCGGGAAAATTTCTTTCCTCCAAAACTTTAAGGAACTCCTGGCCTACCGCCCCGCTAACTCCTACTACTGCAATTCTCATAATCTTCTGTTTCTTACGATTTAAATTAAGTGGGTAAAATTAATACAATTTTTGATAACAAAAGGGACTACTCAGTGAAAAAGTGGTTTCGAATTAGCTCACCACCGTCTCATCTTAATCGTTGGGTTTCCTTCAGCTATTGGAGTTGTGGTCTTCAGAAGGTGGTTTCGTCTTCGCTCAACCACCGTTTCAACTCAATCATCAGGTTTCGTTCAAATAAGTTTATTATCGAAAAAATTTGCCGGTTTGATTTAGTTCAAAATTCATTTTTACCTTTTCATCGGCATTTTTATCCATTTCGCCGAAAAGATTTCTACTAATAAATGGGGTTCTTTTATTTTTGTTCCAGTTTTCACAATGTTAGTATTGGAAACAAAAAATACTTTGGAAACTTTTTACATAATTTTTGTTTCCTATGTTTTTAGTGTTTACTTTTGTACCCCATGAATGAGGAACTAAAAAACATACTGGTTAAAGTTGGTTGTCTGTATAAAAAATATGGCATCAAAAGTATTACTATGGATGACGTTTCGCGCGAATTGGGGATATCTAAAAAAACACTATATCAGTACGTGCAGGATAAAAACGAATTGGTTGCACAGGTAATCGATCTTGGTATGGAGAAGCAGATTGTTGTTTTCAACGAATTGTTTTGCAAAGGGTTGAATGCTATCGACGAACTTTTTGAAGTGAACAAAATGGTGGCTCAAATGATAAAACAACATAATGCATCTGAAGATTATGA
>CAYZNC010000078.1:0-7501 GCA_964478555.1 uncultured Bacteroidales bacterium
TCAATAATGGTAGTATTTTTAAAACTTTTTACCAACTATTTTTGGCCTCTATATCTTAAATACCCACCTTTCGGCGGCTTAACTAAAAAACAATGAAATAAGATTGGTATTGATTAAATTTAAGACATTAATCTACGAAACACTGGTACTTGATGTTAAAAGGTTTCTCATCTTCTGAACAAGCACTTCCGGTTGAAATGGTTTACTGATATAATCGTTCATTCCTGCTGCCAGACAATTTTCCTTATCTCCTGCCAAAGCGTTGGCCGTAATTGCTATAATAGGGGTATGATGATTTGTACTGGATTCAATTTCCCTGATCTTTTTTGTTGCAAGAATACCATCCATTACAGGCATTTGAATATCCATGAGGATAACATCGTATTTCGAAGTGCCGAATTTATCCAGCGCTTCCTTTCCATTATTTGCCACATCTATGTTTTTAACTAGTTTTTGAATACTTAAAATCACAATTTTTTGATTAATAAGGTTATCTTCAACCAGTAAGATGTTGGAATCTTTTAAATCAATAGAAACAGCGTTAAGTTCGGGTTTTACCAAGTCAGACGGTTGATTGTCTTTAGGTTCAAAAACCGGTGCAGTGGTTGATATGTTAAAAATTAAAAAGAACGAAAAGATAGTGGCATTGATAAGTGAATCAACCAATAGCTGACTTCCGGATAGTTCAATCAACCTCTTGGCAATGGTAAAGTCAAAATAAAAGGACTCTACGGTGCCATTTTCAACATGATTGTCAATATGGTTCATAGAATCTATATTCGACAAATCAAGTTTTAATGGAACATTCGCATCAAGTTTAAATGACAATTCGCAGCTTTTATCTGTTTCTTTCAAAACAGCATAGGAGATTCCAATAACAATTTTATTATCGGAGGAGTTTCGAATAATATTTTCAATAATATTCAAAAAGATTTGCTTGACTTTAACCGGATCTCCAAATAAATTATAGTTCAGGTTGGTTTTGGGTATAAGACTAATACTTACCCGTTCATTGTTTAAGGTTTGGAAAAGCTTAATTGTACTGTTTATGGTACTTTGAAGGTTAAAGCTAATCTTCGTTCCTGAATGAGAAAGGTCAATAGTAGAAACCTTTGAAATATTATTTACAACGTTTACCAGGTTATTGGTTGATGCCTGAATAGTTTCAACAAAATCTTTTTGTTCTTCATCAATTTTGGTTCCCGTAAGCAAATTACTGGTAACCATTATGTTATTAAGAGGAGTGCGAATCTGGTGTGAGAGTTTTGATATAAAATCATCCTTTAATTTGATATCATCGGAGTATTGCATCAATTGTTTTTTAATCTCGCTTACACTTTTCAACATCAAAAGGTTATAGGCATAACTTATCAAATATATACCAATATAGTAAAACAATACTTTAAGTTGCGCTGAAAGAGCCATTGAATTGCTTTTGTTCCACTCCAGCGGAATAAATGATATGATGATGCAAACAAGCAGGAAAATGATCGAAGCAATAGATCCTTTTTTAAGACCGTAAAAAAATATTCCTACCAATGGAAAACTGACAAACCATAATTGACCGAATCCGTCAAAACCGGCGGTATATTGGATTATAAGAAAGAGTCCGATCCATATCGCATTAACATGATCAAATAATGATATCCATTTTTTCGATTTTATAATATAAATGTTCAAAGCAAAAACAGATAAGGAGACAAATTCACAAGATGCATTGAGGTAACCTTTGTTGATCACGTCTATGATTATGAAAACGGGAAACAATAAAATACCAAACCAACTCAAAACATATATGAAGTTGAGTTTATTACCGTTCTCAGCATCCTGTGCTTTAGGTAATTCAATATTTAATACATCTTCAAAGAAATCCACAATGTCCAGTATTCAAATTGATTATCTATTTTATCACTATCTCAAAATATTTATCGTTTATTCAACGTTATGTTAAAATTAAAAAAAAAACAGATAATTACCGCCATCTTTACTAAAATAACATATTAAATTCTTACAACGTATATTTTATCATGGACGATTTAGTGGTGTTTTATCAGTAAATTCAGTAACTTTGTTAGAACCAAAATATTTTTTTCGATGTTACGCATGATCAATTTTTGGGCTTTTGTTTTAGTTCAGATCAATTTGGTTGCTCAAAAGGATTCTGTTGAGCGTATAGCTTATTCGCCTGATTATAAATTTCAAGAGGGCATTTATCTTAACTTCGAGCAGGTTAAAAACAATAAACCCATTTCCAAATCAAGGATTATAAGCTCAATCGATATTAATGACGACCAGTTTTTCGAGGTATTATTGACCAAACCTGTCATTGCCTTTTATGATGAATATGGAATGAAACAAGAAGTCAAACTAAAACTTATTTGGGGATACTCAAAAAATAGCGTATTATACATTAGAATGAACGAAACCTTTAACCGTATCTCCTATGTTGGAAACATCTGCCATTTTTTAGCCAATATAACCGTACAGCAAAATCAGTATGAAGATCCCTATTATTACAACCAATATTACTACTACCGTAACCTGAACGGGCCCCGAACCACTACTGAGATGCGACAATTTATTATGGATTTTGATTCAGGTAAAATATATGACTATAATGAAAGCAGTATAGAGATTCTGCTTATGCGCGACCCGGAATTACACGATGAATACACCGCATTAAGCAAAAGAAAGAAAGAACAGTTAAAATTCTTTTATATACGTAAATTTAATGAACGCAAACCTCTGATGTTGCCGGCAAACTAAATGATTAGGAGCATCAAATTGAAAATAACAGAGCACCAGTGATTAGGCGAATAAGTGTTTAATTAATACATAAGCGTATGAGTAAGATGATGTTAATTGCAGTACTTTGGGTATTGCCTGTAAATTTGTTTTGTCAGGATTACATTCCGTCAAAAGATGATTTGGTCAGGTTTTCATCTACAAAAACCTTAGTTGTATTGGAAGATAACGAGTTATCCGAATACAATGTGGTCATGAGAGAAGTGATGCCCATGGAGTGGAAAATGACAGCTTTTGATTTTATCTCCTGGAAGGATTTTGAAACCAAAAAGTCTGATCCGGCATTATCATTTATAGTGCTTAATCAGGTAAAATTCGATAAGGATGTAACCAATGCCGAATATAATTTTTTGAGCCTTGTATTGGGAGGTAGCGCGCAAACACTTAGTTCGATGCCCGACCTGTGTTCCATTCCTCTGTCATATTATGGGATAGGCGATGATGACTATAGTTACAAATTAGGAATTTTCCTCCGGTTTATGCAAAACCATGTTAAATTACTAATTGAACGACCCGGATTAGCCAGTGAAAATATTTTTAAACACTACAACGACAATATTTCGGACATCAAAGGAAAGACCTTGTATCTGATGACATTTGAAATGACGAAGGATGTAAACAGTCTGGCGAAAATAAAAAAAGTTTATCCGGGGTCTGTAAAATTCGTTACCAAGGAAGAGATTCAGCAGGCTATAGCAGATAAGCAGGACATCGTTTTTCTGCATAAGGTAGGTCCCGAATCAACTAATTTTAAAGCCCGATGCTATAAAATTTTAATTGGAGCCGCCGATGCAAAGTTCTATTACTTTGATTATCACATGGTAGACACTGATTTGCCAGATGGTTTTCTCGAAAAAGATTTTAAAAAACTTGCAAAAAAAACAAACTAACGTGCAGCAAGTTTAACTATTAAGGTTGAGGTATGTAGGTTGCAACAAGTTACGGATGACCTGTCACCTGCAACTCGTGTGTGACCCACAACAATTATAGTACTCATTAATTTTAATTTTATGAACCGATTAGCTGCATTAATACTAATAGTTTGCTTAAGTTTTCCTGTAATTGCGCAACATAACAAACAGGTAACCAAACAGCAACTCGATGTTTTCAAAAAATCAACCTTGTATGTTGTTCTGGATGACGACCCTGCATTGGGTTACAATATTGCTGTAAAGAGTGCAGTAGATCATTTCTGGACAATGACACCCCATAAATACATCTCGGTGGATGAATTTGACACAGAACGTAAGGATAAAGAAAAATCATTTCTTTTACTTACGAAAGCTACCCTTACGAAGGACAAGCGGAATGCCGAGTATCTTTATCTAAATCTAATGATGGGCGATGCCGACGAAAATATCGACAATATGCCCGAAATACTTACTTTACCGCTTGCTTATACCGGAGTTGATGAGAACAGTTATGTATACATCATGGATGTTATTATTCGCTTTGCTCAGGAACACGTTAAACTAATGGTTGCATCGGACAGAATTACTCAATTCCGAAACCTGAAATATTATAACGACAATGTCAGTAAGATAAAAACAAAAACATTGTTGGTTGAAAAAAAGGATCTTGGAGATGAAGTTAATACTATCGAAAAGATAAAAGCCGTATACCCTTATAGTGTGAAAATCGTAGATTCCGACGAAATTGAAAAGGAAATTTCAGGCAAAAAAACCAATACGCTGATTCTGCATCGAATTGCTCCCGGAGAGGGAGACAATGTAGCCAGGGCATACAAAATTATTTACGGTGTAGATGATAACCTAATCTATTATTATAATTATGAGAATATTAATCAATATAGATCGGGTTTATTTACCACCAAAGATTTTAAAAAGATTCAGGGATTATTTTGATAAATCTGATTTCTGGCATATTTGAATAGTATCAGTGTATCTGTCATCAAATGTAAAGTATCAGTATAATTGCTTTGCATTTGGTGACACGAGTGCTGGTACCGGACTTAATTAAATAGCATCCTAACAGTATCCATGCTTACAAACATTCTTCCGCTATCAGGCAACATTATAAAATCATATTTTTGGTAAAAGGAAATAGCACTGTCGTCTATCGGGTCAACAACAACGGCCATTGAACCGATTTGTTGGGATAGAATATAGCATCTGTACAAGGCATCCATTAAAAGCTTACATCCAATTCCTTGTCCTTTAAATTGCTCATCCATAGCAAGCCTTCCTAACAACGTTACAGGAAGATTTTTGTAAGAATTTGGTAATTTTCTTGCTATTTCAATAGGTAATAAATCCTGAGAAATACTATCGTTAGATAATGTATAATATCCAATGATAGTATTGTTTTGACCTGGCATGACGAAACAAGCGGATAAATGTCTTTTAATATCCTGATTTGCTTGTTTATGCAAATAGTTATCAAGAGCTGCAATTCCACATGAAAAGCTCTTTCTAATAAAAGTTGAATCTAAAGGAACCGTTATAAAGCTCATTATTTATTTATCAACGCTTTATATTGTTTTGCAGCTTCAATTAATTTAGCACTTGGTTCCTTAGGATTCATAAGAGCCTCAAAAAAGATATCTTTATCCTTTTCAGAAGCCAAAATAGTACTTTGTTCTTTAATGATACTCAGCGCTTTTTCTTGAACGGTACTCACCACAAAATCAGTTAAGGAACGGAAACCTTTTAATGTTGCAGCTTGTAAAAAGAGTTCTTTTTGCTCTAAGGTTAACTTAGCATCAAAGCGTGCTGTTTTTTGTTCTTTTCCCATTTTTTCCCTTTTTCGTGCTAATCTACTTGATTTTGTTATAGTTTCCATACAAAAAATTGTTTATACAAATGTACGGTAAAAAACCGTACAAGTTACATTTTTTAATCAAATTTCAGTAGATGACAGGAAGCAAAGTTTGCAGTGCTTGACACGATCGCTGGTTCTGGACCATATAAAACAAAAAAACGCCTGAACTCAGGCGTTTTTTGTTTTATATGGACGAACATCATATTGATGCCGCTGCATACACTTTTGATCAGGGATCTAAAGCACCTTCAAAAATGTCTATTTTTTCCAAATACTTGATGGATGTCTTTATATATTCATGAGCAGGTTTCGAAGGTCCCATCTGAGTATCTTCAAGTAATCTGGTATTGTCAAATATCTGTCCCAGATCAATAAACTTGAGATATGGCTCTAACCCTGCAAATATGATTCGCATTTTTCCGTTTTCTCCTAACTCATTCTTCCAATATTTAAGATATTCCGGATGGTTAAGCAATTCCATTCCTGGTTCCAGGATATCTTTGTTTTTGGCGTATTTTTTCATTTGGGCAACCAATTCCGAAGCAATGAACCTAAAAGCTGGCTTATCAGGGTAATAGCTCTCGATCGCACCCGTTAATTGCGTTGGTGTGGTAAATGAACTGGTTCCAGCTGAAATGTGATAAACAGAGTATTTTCTTTTGGCTGCAAATGTTAACTCATTGATAGCATCTACAGCATAATCCACAGGTATAATATCAACGTGAGCCTGAGAACGCAATGGAATAAGTCGTAGAAGATTAACAGTAGCCAAAGCCCACAAAATTACCGGTGAACGTGGTATCCAAGGTCTGCTGTCGCCCATAACTATGGAGGGACGCAATATCAGAATTTTTTCAGCAGGTAAATATTGCGGTAACATCGTTTCACCAATCATTTTGGTATAGGTATATTTTACCAGGTGTTTTGCATTTGGGTTGGGCGACTCATCTTCGTAAATGATCTTGTCACATTCTGCTCCTCCACAAATAGTTGCCGTGCCGATGTAAGTGAATGTTTCCAGTTTTTTAAGCGTTCTGCTCCACTCCAGAATTGAACGCAACCCATGGATATTCACTTTTTCTACTAAGTCGTCATAAATTCTTGAAAACGAAGTATTCGCAGCCGAATGAATGATCAGATTGACATCCGCTAAAGCTGTGTTTGCAATCAACTGTCCAGCCAATTCAGGATTAGTCAGATCACCAACAATAGGAATAACTTTTTTTCTGTCGAAAAAGTCATTATGGTAATCAAAAACTTTCGCCAATCTGGACACTGCATCTTCCTGACTTTTAGCCCTTATAAGACAAAAAATTCTGGAGATATCTTCTCTTTTTGAGAGGCTTACTAAAATTTCTCCTCCCAAAAAACCCGAACTACCAGTTAAAAATAGATTCATAAATAAATTAACAAACTATTAAAATTACAAAATAATCGCTTACTAAAAAATGTTCTATGGTTTTTTATCAATCAAAAAGTTCCAAACCTACAATTCCCAATACAATAAAAACAATTGAAACAATTTTTGTTACCGATACGGGTTCCTTAAACCATATAATACCAATGACTGCTATTAATGCTGTTCCACAACCGGCCCAGATGGCATATGCGACACTTACCTCCAGCTTTTTTAGAACAAAAATGAGACAAACCAAACACATCAGGTAGAAAACGAACACAAAAATGGAAGGCCAGAGTTTCTGAAAACCATCCGCAAGTTTCATGCAAATCGTGCCCAAAACTTCAAAAATAATACCCAATGCCAGGATTGTCCAATAAATTAAATTCATTTCGTAAACTGCTTTTATAGAAAATTTGAGCGTTCAAACTTACATAAAAATTTCCAAATACTAAGTATTTATACCCAGCGCCATTTTTTTTTGCCATAATGTATTGAACAACTTGTAGAAAGACT
>CAYZNC010000078.1:7511-20503 GCA_964478555.1 uncultured Bacteroidales bacterium
GACTAGTGAAATAATTTGCCGGGTGGGTAGCCGAATAACAAATTTTTAAAGATCAGATTTAAGGTATCTTACTTTATTTCATAAAAAATCAATACCTTCGTGCCCTGATTTATACTCAATTTCAATAACATTTATTTAAAAAGCTTTACTTAACTATTGATTCTAAATTATTATGCCGGAAGATAACAAGATTATTTTTTCTATGGTGGGAGTTAGTAAAACATTTCCTCCCCAAAAGAAAGTGCTGAGTAATATCTATTTATCATTTTTCTATGGTGCTAAGATAGGCATCATTGGTTTGAATGGTTCTGGAAAATCTACCTTACTTAAGATAATTGCAGGTGTTGAAAAATCCTTTCAGGGTGATGTCGTTTTTTCTCCGGGTTATTCCGTAGGCTATCTTGAACAAGAACCTAAGTTCGATGAAACTAAAACGGTAAAGGAAATTGTTCAGGAAGGAGTGCAGGACGTAATGAACCTGCTAAAAGAATATGAAGAAGTGAACAATAAGTTTGCAGAGCCGATGACCGATGATGAGATGAATAAACTTATTGAGCGTCAGGGGGAGCTAACTGAAAAAATAGATCATGCTGAAGGTTGGGAAATCGATAGTAAACTTGATCGCGCTATGGACGCACTTCGTTGTCCTGATGGCGATTCTCCCATTAATGTATGTTCCGGTGGCGAACGTCGCCGTGTTGCATTGTGCCGTCTTCTGCTACAGGAGCCGGCAATTTTACTTCTCGATGAGCCAACCAACCACCTCGATGCTGAATCAGTCCAATGGCTCGAAATGCATCTTCAGCAATATAAAGGTACTGTAATTGCTGTTACCCATGATCGTTATTTTCTGGATAACGTTGCCGGCTGGATTCTTGAACTTGATAGGGGTGAAGGTATACCATGGAAAGGGAATTATTCATCGTGGCTCGATCAGAAATCACACCGGCTTGCACAGGAGGAAAAAACAGAAAGTAAACGCCGTAAAACTTTGGAACGCGAGCTGGACTGGGTGCGCATGGCACCAAAAGCACGACAGGCAAAATCAAAAGCAAGATTATCAGCATACGATAAAATGCTGAATGAAGATATGAAACAAAAGGAAGAACGCCTCGAAATATACATACCGAATGGTCCGCGCCTTGGCGAAAAAGTTATTGACGTTAAAGGAGTGTCTAAGGCTTTTGGTGATAAACTTCTTTTTGAAGATATGACGTTTAAACTGCCCCCTGCCGGAATTATCGGAATTATTGGTCCTAACGGTGCCGGAAAAACCACCTTGTTTCGTTTGATTATGGGCATGGAAAAACCCGACTCAGGAACGTTTGAAGTGGGCGATACCGTGAAAATCGGGTATGTCGACCAAACACATGCTGATATTGATCCTGAAAAAACGGTGTACCAGGTTATTTCCAGGGACGCCGAGCAAATTTCAATTGGGGGCAAACTACAGAATGCAAGAGCCTATGTTGCCCGGTTCAACTTTTCCGGTGCCGATCAGGAAAAGAAATGCAGTATGCTATCCGGTGGTGAACGAAACCGCTTGCATCTTGCCCTTACTTTAAAGCAAGAAGCTAACGTGTTGCTGCTCGATGAGCCAACCAACGATATCGACATTAACACACTCCGTTCGCTGGAGGAAGGCCTTGAGAATTTTGCCGGTTGTGCAGTAGTAATTTCCCATGACCGTTGGTTTCTCGATCGTATTGCCACGCATATTCTTGCTTTCGAAGGCGATTCAAAAGCTTACTTTTTTGAAGGTTCTTACACCGACTACGAAGAAAACCGCAAAAAACGCCTTGGCGACGAAGGTCCGCACAGAATTAAGTACAAGAAGCTGGTGAAATAAGTTTCATTTTAGTTTTTGACTTCGTAAGATGGCTCGTAATAATTTAAGTTGTAAATTCTCTTTATCTTTGCAAAAAAAACAGTATGGATCATTTAAAGTATATTGAAAGGAATCCTTCAGTTATGATGGGTAAACCTATTATTAAAGGGACCCGGATTACTGTTGAATTAATTATGCGAAAATTTGCAGGTGGATATACCATTGAGAAATTATTGGAGAGCTATCCTCATCTTACGCAAGAACAGGTGTTTGCTGCTTTTCAGTATGCAGCTGATGTAATTGCAAATGAGGAAACTATTGAAGTTCTATGATTTTTATCGATGAAAATGTCGAATATTACTGGGTCGAACTCTTATTACAAAAAGGTTACGACATATACTCAATCAGAGAAAAAAATCAGGGCATTTCAGATCTTCAAATTATTGAGATCGTAAAAAATCATCAAGGCATATTATTAACTGAAGACAAAGATTTTGGAGAGTTGGTTTTCGCATATGGGATGACTGACCTTACCGTTGTTTTTTTACGTTACGATCAGCCACAATATCATCAAATAGAGAAGAATCTATTGCTTTCAATAGAAGAATATTATAAAAAACCAGGACATTATTTCATTACGGTAACCCGGCAAAAAATCAGGTTACGAAAAATATAGTACAAACCAATGAATGTAACTAAGCCTTCAATACCTAGGGGTACAAGAGATTTTTCACAGGACATAATGAAGAAGAGAAATTTCATTTTTGATACCTTAAAATCAGTATTTCAATTATATGGATATCAACAGATAGAAACACCAGCCATGGAAAACCTGTCAACATTACTTGGCAAATATGGTGATGAAGGGGATAAACTATTATTCCGGATACTTAATTCGGGAGATTCTATCAACCCTGAATCAATAAAAAAAGCAATTAAACCCTTTATTGAATTAGTTGACAAGTTTATAGGTGCTCCAGAGCCTGATAAGTACAGTATTGATGAAGATAAAAAAATAATCAGAAACATTATTATTAAGGAAACCAGTGAAAAAGGCCTACGGTACGATCTAACAGTGCCATTTGCCCGGTACGTGGTGCAACATCGTAATGATATTACATTCCCGTTCAAACGTTATCAAATACAGCCTGTTTGGCGTGCAGACAATCCTCAGAATGGCCGTTACCGCGAATTTTATCAGTGCGATGTGGATGTAGTAGGCAGCAATTCACTACTCAATGAAATTGAGCTTATTCAGATTATCGATGAAGCTTTTAATAAGCTCGGAGTCAACGCAGTAATTAAGCTTAATAATCGTAAAATTCTCAGTGGTATTGCCGAAATCATCGGTGAGCCCGATAAGATTATTGATATTACCGTAGCCATTGACAAGCTGGATAAAATAGGGCTCGATAAAGTTAAAGAGGAGCTTCGGCAAAAAGGAATAGGAGAGGAGTCGATTGTTAAACTTCAGCCATTGTTTGATCTTCGGGGTGCCAATGACGAAAAGCTAGCCAAACTTAAGGAGTGGATATCAGCTTCCGAAATCGGGCTCAAAGGAATCGAAGAATTGGAAAAGGTATTCGATTACCTGAAGAATATTGAGATTTCTATCAAAATTGACCTCGATTTAACCCTTGCCCGGGGACTTAATTATTACACCGGTGCAATCTTTGAAGTAAAAGCATTGGATGTTGAAATCGGAAGTATTTGCGGCGGTGGCCGGTATGACAATCTTACAGGGGTATTCGGATTGCCTGATGTCTCTGGCGTTGGTATTTCGTTTGGTGCCGATCGTATTTACGATGTATTGAACCAGTTGGAAGCTTTCCCAACGGACACAGCACAATCAACCAAGATATTATTTATCAATTTTGGCGCGAAAGAGGAACTGTATTGCTTGCCTTTGGTACAGAAGCTTCGGAAAGCCGGGTTCAAAGCAGAATTATTTCCCGGCAATGCCAAAATGAACAAGCAGATGAATTATGCCAACACCCGGAAAATTCCCTTTGTAGCTATTATTGGTGAAGATGAAATGCAACAAAAACTTATCTCCCTAAAGAACATGCAGAGTGGTGAGCAGTTAAAGGTTACGTTTGAGGAGTTGGTGAGGGTGTTAAATGAAGAGTCTTAACTATTTCACTTTAACCACCATGGTCACAATGTTAACACAATGAGCACTAAGGATTTTGTTTTCATTGTGTCCTTTGTGCCTTCTTTGTGTTCATTGTGGTTTCTTTTTTTAATTAAAACTGCCGGGTTTCCGAATTTCAGCGTTAACGAATAATCTATTCTATAGACGCACTTTTCCTGAAACGTACCCAAAATAAAGTTTATTTTTTATTTAACCACAATGGTCACCATGTTTACACAATGGACACTAAGAATTTTCATGGCGAACTTAGTGCCTTCTTTGTGTCATCGTGTTTTCTTTTTATAATTAATACGCTCGGATTTTTCTATGTTATTGGGCTATAGTCAAAAAAAAAGGGCTGAAAAACAGCCCCTTTAAACAAATGAGTTTTACCTCAATTTAAAAAAAACAACACCTAACTCTTTCTCTACAATAAACTAACTAAAAACAACTAACTATTAACAATTAACTAACTAATCTTTAATGAATTGTATATTTTTATACATGTAAAATTCCATGGACATTTATACTATAGACGCAATTTTTTTAAAACGTTCCCAAATAAAACGTTTTTTTTTCAAAATTGTTTTGAACAATTTATCTGCCTAATTTTCAAATTAGCATATTTCAAATCTTCAAATTCGGCGTAGGAAAGTTAAATCCATAAAAAAAGGGCTGCAAAACAGCCCTTTTTAAACAAATGAGTTTTACCTCAATTCGTAAAACAACACCTAACTATTCTCTACAATAGACTAACTAAAAACAACTAACTATTAACAATTAACTAACTAATCTTTAATATTTTATAATATCTTATTTCACATTTGAAAATGTGTTGAATTTTTCGCAACTACTTTTAAACCAATCTCCTTTTTTATCAGTAGCAAATTTCTTGCCAAAATATTGAATTTAATTAAAAAAGGAACCTTTTTTTTAATATTTTTTTAAACAATTTGACGAATCTTATTTGGTTATGAATAAGATTCGTCAAAAGACAAAACCCCTATGGTTATTTCGGGGTTTGTTTCATATTTTAATTTACAGGAAGCATATTGGACAAGCCGCCATAGACAGTTACGCCGTCAAAACCAGTAGCCATTGGCTCAATATAATAAGTACCTAAGGGAATAGCTCCTGTGTGAGTTACTTTAACCAAACCCGTAGAAGCCGTCAGACTGAAATCAGAAGTGACATTTCTAAATTCTGTTTGATCCCCTGTTTTAGGCTTGAAATAAAGTGCATAAGTAGCCAGATAGCCATTAACAACGCCACCACTTACAACAGGTAAGTTGGTAATATCCATTTCAGTGGTACTTACATAAGACAGAAGGGGAGCACTAGCCTCTGTAATTAAGGCACCTTTTTCTTTTGTAATAAATGTTACAGTTCCATTTGAATTCTTGTTAGAAGAAGAATAAACATTATAATCTATAGTATACATCTTTCCGCTTGTAAGATGAGCTGTATTTGGTAATGTAAGTGTAACAATATTTGAAGCACAATCAAAGGTGGCGAGTACACTTGCTCCATCTACTGAGAGAAATGCACCTCCATTAGTATGTGCTAATGTTAAGGTTTTACTTACAGGTTCAGAAAATATTAATTTAATCTGAGTAGTCATCGTATCTACTTTAACGGTATCACCTTTTCCCGTATAGTTTACTAATGAGAATGGCATGTTGGATATAGAAATATTTCCAACGACGGGTACAGAATTGCTTGTAATGTCTAAACCATACATTGTAGCAATACCACTTGCTGTAGCGTTATAAGCAGTAACATTAACCGAGATTCCCAAAGGGATATTAGTGAAGTTATAAACTCCATTATTATCGGTAGTAGTAGTATATACCGAAGGTTCATAGTTTATATTGTAACCGTTAAAAGCAAGAACAACCGTTGTCCCTTTGGCATTTTCACCATCAAGGTACGTTACTACCCCGGTTATCTTACCCAATGTAGGATACATAATAGCATCATCCACAACTCCTATTTGATAGGATTGTTTTTTGCCGGTTGTAGTGTTTTGAACTGCATTTGAAGGTTGTACATGAATTGTTGTGCGTGAGGTTGCATATCCGCTTCTACTGAACAGGACGGTATAATCCCCAACAGGTACACCTGCAATGGTATAATAGCCTAGTGAATCTGTCAAGCTTTTGAGCATGGTTTTGTTGTTCAAAACCAGACTAACGGTCACGCCAGTGACAGGTTGACTGGTAACGTAATCGCGCGATACCCCGGTAATACTACCTGTTACATCAACAAGGAATTCTTTTTTACAACTACTAAGTGTGACAATAGCACACATTACTAACAAAGAAAAAAATAAATTTCTTTTCATAGATTTTAAAAATTTAAGATTTGTAATAATTTGGTTTGATGATAAATGTTTTATTAATCATAGCATAAGATACTTGCACAAAAGTACATCCCTCTTTTATTGCTAAAAATTTAACCCTTTTCTAATTGCAATTGCTAACCAACAGGTTTTGAATTAAAAAAAGTTGGACAAAAGTAACCTTCCCGATCAACAAAACAAAAAAAACAGGCACTACAAAAGCACTACATGGGAAAATATATTTCGTATATAATTAAAAATAAGTATATTACAATTCGTTAAATAGTTATCTTTTT
The DNA here is from genome assembly GCA_964478555.1 of uncultured Bacteroidales bacterium. Lineage (GTDB taxonomy): Bacteria > Bacteroidota > Bacteroidia > Bacteroidales > JAAUTT01 > JAAUTT01. The sequence goes on from CAYZNC010000078.1 coordinate 14,111, forward strand.
CTAAATCGGAGATAACGTCTTTTATATTACCTTATCAACATGTAACTTTACAAACAACCTTAACAACGAAGGAAACACAACCAGTAACAGCGGTAGAGCCACAATAAAACCTCCAATTACAGCTATAGCCAAAGGTTGATGCATTTGTGAACCTGTTCCTATGCCTATGGCTAATGGAGTTAAGGCAATGATCGCGCCGAGAGCCGTCATCAGTTTGGGTCTTAAACGGGTAGAAATAGCGTAAACGACAGCCTCATCCACCAAACCGCTTTCGGTTAATTTAGTATTGAATTGCTGAAACGTAAAAATCGCATTTTCGCCAATGATTCCAACGATCATAATCAATCCCGTATAACTTCCTACATTTAAAGGAGTTTTGGTGATGAAAAGCGCAATTAAACTACCCGCCGTTCCTAATACGGCTATAAATAAGATGATCAAAGCTGCCTTGAAATCTTTGAAGAGGAATAGCATTAAGGTAAAGACCATAACGCTTGCTAAAATCAGGATTAACAATAATTCTTTGAACGACTGCTGCTGGTCGGCATAAGAACCTCCATATTCTACATGATAGCCCTGTGGGAAGAACAGGTTAGCGCCAATCTGCTGCTTAATTTCATTCATTGCACTGCCCAAACCTCGTTGGTTAAGCCTGGCAGTGATGATTCCCACAGATTGCAAATTTTCGCGGTTTATTTCAGCTACCCCATTCTTCATTTCTACGGTAGCGAATTCGGTAAGCGGTTTTAATTTGCCATTTGGAAGAAATATCAATTGTTGACTTAAATCATCCACACCCGCTTGCATTAGCTTAGGGTAAATCATCCGGATGTCCGTTAACTGCTCTTTTTCGAGTATACTACCCACAATGTTCCCTTCCAGCTTGGTTTGTAACTGAAATTGTAAAGAAGTGGGCGACAAGTTATACTGGGCCAATTTTTGGGTGTTTGGTTTTAATTCAACGGAGGGACCTGCAATCACTATTCCGTCAAATACATCCTCCACACCCTCGATCTTGGATAGTACAGCAGCGGTCTTTTGAGATAACTCCTGTATTGTTTTTTGTTCAGTACCAAAAATTTTTATTTCGATAGGTTGAGCCGAAGCCATTAAATCCCCTATCATATCACCAATCACCTGACCAAAATCAATTCTCAACGCAGGTTGCGTAGCTTCAATTTTTTTACGAATGTCTTCGATAACTTCCTCAGTGCTTCTTTCGTGGTCTTTTTTTAGTTGAATCAGGTAGTCGCCTGTATTTGGCTCCGTAATAAAAAATCCCATCTGAGCGCCGGTTCTTCGTGAGTAGTTCTCAACTTCGGGAACCTTAACAATAATCTTCTCCACTTCCCGCAGCATGCGATCTGTTTCGTCGAGCGATGTTCCTGGTGGGGAGACATAATCAAGCACAATAGCACCTTCGTCCATTTCCGGCAAAAAGCCAGTTTCTAAATGAGGTACAATATAAACGATACCCAAAATCAGCAATACAATAAATGTCAGGCTGATTGCTGGCCGGTGTATAAAGAAAGAAACCCATTTTCTATTTTTTGTAGCCACGGCCTTAACTTGCAAAGAACCAATTTTACGGGGCCTTATAGATGAAAGCAACAAATAAATTACCGGTAAACCTATCCAGGTAACAAGGAAAGAACAAACCAACGTAATGATCATGGTATTGGTGAGTACTTTGAAATAGGCGCCTGCTACATTTCCCATCAACATAAAAGGTATAAAAATTATAATTGTACTGATGGAAGAGCCAATCATAGAAGGCAGCAGATAGCTAACCGCTTTGTGAACCAGTTTATGTGTTGTAACATCGGGATTTTCCTCATGCGTTCGATGTATTTGCTCAACCACCACCACAGCATCGTCTATGATCAGACCGATAGCCGCGGCAATGGCACCTAATGTCATGATATTTAGATTGTAATTGATACTTTTGAGTACAATTATTGTCAATAACAATGTAACAGGTATGGTAATTAAAATGGTGGTACTCGCTTTTACAGATCGCAAGAACAATACTGCCACAACAATAGCTAATAACAGACCAATCCAGATACTGTCATTCACGCTGCTTACGGCCTGATGAACAAAATCGGCCTGATTATAATAAGGGTTTAAATGAACATCCTTAGGAAGGGTTTTTTCCAATCCTTGCAATTTCGCTTCTATTTTATCTGAAAGATCGATGAGGTTTGCATCAGGTTGTTTCAGTATAGCAACAAGCAACGCTTGTTTGCCATTGGCGTTGATTTTGGTAAATTCTATTTTCTCACTAACCTGAACATTGGCGATATCTTTTAAGGTGACTATTCTTTTTCCGTCATTCTTAACAACTACATTTTCAATATCCAATTTGTTATAAATACCAGCATCGGTAATAGTCAGGTACATCCGCCGGTAATCCGAAAGAAAACCGTTGGAAGTGATAAAGTTGGTTTGTTTCAGAAGACTGTCAATCATTTCGGGAGTGACTCCAATAGCGCTCATCTTCTGCTGATTTAACACAAGCCAGTATTCCTTGGTTTTGCCTCCTATTATTCTAACGGATGAAACACCTTCTACTTGCGAAAGATATGGCTTAACAATATAATTAGCGATGAGGTTAAGTTCTATCGGCGTTTTTTTATTGCTTTCCAATGTAAAACCCATGACGGGTAAAATTGAGGGATTCATTTTTTCAATCTCAATTCTTACACTGGCTGGAAGATCATTTTTTATCTGGTTAATACGCGATTCAAGCATTTGCTGATTTACGTTGATATCGGCATCCCAGTTTAAAAAAGCGGATATTTCGCAAGTACCGCGACTGGTTGTACTCCGTATTACCTTTAAATCAGGAATCTGTTTGATTGCATTTTCCAATGGACGGGTAACTGAAATCATCATTTTATCTACCGGTTGTTCGCCATTGTCGGCAATTACCTTTATCTTGGGAAAAGTGATTTCCGGGAATAAAGAAATCTGAATACGACTGTAAAAGTATATGCCACCTGCAATAATTATGGCAAGAATCACGGATATCGGACTTTTATGTGAATGAAAGAAATTTTTCATCTTACCGCTGATTCAATCGTTACTTTCGCTGTATCCGGCAGTCCATAGTTACCTGTTTGCAAAATCCGATCCGACTGATTAAGGACAGGCTGCAGAATTTCAACTTTATCGGATAGTTCAATCCCTTTTTTTACAGGAATTTTAACCGCTGTGGAATCATTGATGAGTTTCATAATCCAAAAATCGGTTTGTGTTTCGTTACTTAATACGGCACTTTTTGGAAGCGTAAAAGCTTTGACTTTCGATGATTTAATGATGCTTATTTTGGCAATCAGATTTTCCGGCAATTTTTCCGGCGTGGTAGGTTTTACAATGAAACTTTCTGTTTGTGATTGCATATCGGCAACAGGTAATCTGGAACTAATAATACCTTCTAATCTGCGATTATCGGATAACAATATAATACACATGGTATTTTTTTTAATGTAGCTATTGAGTTCGAAAGGTACTTCCAGTAAAAAAACAAGGCTGTTTTGATCGGAAATTACGGCAAGTTCGTCTCCTTCCTGAACATAGTCGCCCATTTGACGTGTAATGCTACTTATTATGCCTGTTTTCGGAGCTTTTATTTTGATGAGTCCTTTAAATAATAAGCTGCTGTCGGTTATCTGAGATTTTTCCAGTGCAGCAGCTTCCCTGGTTTTTATGTTAAAAAGAAGTTGTCCTTTGTCTACATTATCTCCCACGTTGATTTCGATATTTTCAACGATGCCTGTTGCAGGCGATTTAACTGTATTTTTCTTCAAAAAACTTGAGACCGCATTGAGATCGATGGTTTCGTTAATAGGTTCTTCACTCACGGAGATGACAGTAACCGGCGTTTTCGGTTCCATTGCCTCCTCCCTGGATTGTTGCTGTGTACCACATGCAACCAACGCAAACATGATTACAAATGATAAAATTATATTTTTCATAGACCGCATATTAGGCTTATTGTAGCATGAAGTAATTTAATTCGTTGATAATCTGCAGAACATTAATCTGAGCTTGATTCAGATCCCTGTTAATCTTCAAATAGTTTTTTAAGGCATTGATGAAATCTGCAATTTGCATGTTGCCCGCATTGAGTTGAGTTTTAGCAAGCGTAATAAGCTCATTGGCCGATTTAAGCTGTACTTTCAATTGATCGGATGTTTCCCTTATGGATGCCAAATCTTTATTTAATTGCTTGATTTGTTGAAAATACTGGTTCCTGAAATAGTTTTCGTAATTGTATCTTGTGTTCTCCGTATAGAATAATTTCCTGTATTGCAGTTTTCTTTGCTTACCATCATAAATAGGAAGGCTAAAGTTAATACCTGCACTGTACCCAAAATGTCTGAAAGGATCAGCAGGACTGGTGTTTAGTCCTGCATCAGCAAACCAGTTTAATTTTGGCCGGTATTGCAAATCAACGGCTGTTCTATCGCCTACGATTTTAAGACTATCAATTGTATATTGAATAATCAGCGGCGAGAGAGAAGGATCTGCCAGCTTTACTTGTTCAATCGAAGGCATCGAAAGCGCTACACGGATGGTATCATTAATTCCGCAAAGTACCTTGAGTTGGCTTATATCTTTTTCAAATTGGCTGCGTAATTGTTTTACAAGTATTTCCTGCGTCTGTCTTTCAATAGCTAATGACAAATAATCTGTTTGTTTGTATATAGCATTCTCAACCAACCTTTTAATAACAGTCTCCTGCTCATGCATCAATGTCAGAAAAGATTCGTTAAATGACAAATCACTATAATCTGCATAGGCGCTGATATATTGATTGGTTATTTGTCGCTTTAAGTCATTGATGGTTATTTTCGAAGTATTGGCTAGAGAACGCTTTTGAATATTAAGACTTTCGTATTTATTTCTCAGGTCTCTACCGTTAAAAAAAGATTGCGAAGCTTCAATGACAGAAGTGTAATTACCATTATTTGTAATAGCAGCATCATAACCCCAGAGGCGATAGGAAGGAGCATATAAAATTTGAGCTCTTGCGTCCACTTGTGGCTTATGCGATGCTCTGACAAGGGAACTGTCAATAGTTGCCGCATTAATTTGGTTCTGATAATCCTTCAATAAAGGACTATTTTGAAGACCCTGAATGATATAGTATTCCAGGGTTTGCGTTTGAGTGTATACCTTTATATAAGAAAAACAATACAAACATAAAAGAGTGACTAATTTTAACATAATCAGTTAACTAGGTATTTAAAAGCCATTAACTTGGTTTTTAGTAAAGTAAAACAACAATATTGTAAAAAGTTTGAAATTATGGGTATTTTTTTAAATACTAATAAACAATCTCCATACAATAATAATCACCACGAAGCCGCTAAGCCGCTAAGAAAGTAAACTCTTGAAGTAAATATTCTCAACAAATGAGCATATCATACTGGATGAGTGTCAGGTATATTCAACCTACAATTGGCGTAACGGTTATTCATGGTCGCAGCCGGTACAGATTGTGATGTTTGGATTATCCCACAACAGTAATCACTTAAAATGGGAAAGACCAGTTAATATAACTCTATTGTCTTCGAACTGCCTGAAGTTACATCGAATGTACGTGAAATGGTATACATAGTTTGTTTTGCATTCAGCGCTCTATAAACAACGGTATAACTCCCTGGTTGCAAAAAGACCGTTTCATTTCGCTGAGTTGCCACCAGATTATAAATCCATCTCATGTCCTTGCCTTTTTCACGTAAATAAAGACTGGCAAATCCGGGGGCATTCATCAAAAAATTAACCATGCCATCTTGTAGTACCTGAACCGTGGTGGTAGTACTTTGCTTTATATCAACGTTCTTTACAAAAATTCTTGGCAAAACAGGGATCTCAAGATCGTATTTACCGACAATATAACGTTCCGTCCGGTTCATCTCCTGGGAGTTCAACGTTTGCATTTTCCCTGCCTGGCGAACAATAGCCATGATATTTCTGGGAGGCCCCATCGTCTCGTTTTTTATCAGTAAATAGCCTTGTGGAGCATCAATGGCAATGATATTATGTTTTCCGGGAGTAAGTTTGTAATCCGAAATGCTGACCGGAGGAATGGTATGCACAACAATGCGATAAGTTACCAATTGATCAAGAACAAGCGTATCCGGAAGACCTCTATGATTCATTGTATGCATATAATTGTACTTCAATTTACCGGATAAAAAGTCATAGAACGACATATTTACATTTGATTCAGTGGGTTTTCCTTTACTGTCAAGCAGGTTCACCTGCGCTGTGGTAGCATTTAAGGCTTGGGAAACCACTACATTTAATGCTTCCTTAAATTGACTCTCCTTACGAGCATTGTAATATTTACCTATGCAATCGAATGATTTTTTTAAACCT
>CAYZNC010000079.1:0-20239 GCA_964478555.1 uncultured Bacteroidales bacterium
GACTATCGCAAACCAGGCAAACAAAAGAGCTATTACGTCAGTGAGATTATGACCTGCGTCGGCAAGTAAAGCAACAGAATTGGATAAAAACCCATACGCTGACTCTATGGCAATAAAAGCAATGTTGATCAGAATACCTAATTTGAAGGCATAGCTAATGTGATTGTGATGCGAATGCGACATAACTAAATAGATTCAAAATAAAACACGTTTTCTGTTCATGCAAAGATACAGCGTTTTTTCCAAAATTAATGAGCGGTCCCTGGTTAGTTACAAGTTAACAGTTAAAGCATCATATCTGAAAATAAATGATTATTTTTGAGCGATTAAAAAAGTACTATTAACCTCACCTGCTAGATTATGATTTGGAAATTCCTGAATATTTCCATTCTAATATATTTATACATCCTTCCCGTTCAATCTCAGCCACCTTGTATAATTAAACATTATTCTACCGATAACGGATTATCGCATAGTGGTGTAATGTGTATGCTCGAAGACCATAATGGGTTCATGTGGTTCGGTACGTGGGATGGGCTCAATAAATTTGATGGGTACACCTTTACCCATTACAAATCGCGTCCGGGAGATTCAAGCCATCTATCACACAACCGTATCGATGAGATCAAAGAAGACCGTTTTGGATTTTTGTGGGTAAAAACGTATGATGAGAAGATTCACCGTTTCGATAGACGCACCGAAACTTTTCAGGGGATACCTCATGGAATTAAAAAATATAGTACATTAAATATCAGCATTAAAAGCACATACGAGACCAAGGCGGGAGAAATGTGGCTCATTGCAAAAAATATAGGTTGTTTCCGGGTCGTCACTGAGCCCCATAATTATACATACCAGGTAACCCATTACTCCTCCAACTTTAATGATAACTATCTGATTTCAAACAATAATGTAAATTTTGTTTTTGAAGATTCTGAACATAACCTTTGGATTGGAACCGAAAAAGGGTTGAATTGTATCCTCGGTAAGCACAAAAAATCCATTGAGTCATCACTGAACACTTACAACAATACAAACTTCACATCCGTATTTGAAACAGAACAATCCGTTTGGTTTGGTACCTCAGAAGGCCAACTTGTAAATTTCAGTTTCCTTACTCAAAAATTTTCGGAATTTAAAATAAGTCCGTTCTCCGAAATCACTGCCATTGCACAGTACGAGCATGGCTTACTATGCATGGGAACGAAAGGAGATGGATTATTTATTTTTAATATTGTACAGAAAAGCAACATTCACCTTACAAAAAATAACACACCGGTATTAAATGATAACAGCATTCGTTCCCTGTATGTCGATAAACAGGGGTTAGTGTGGATTGAAACTGCAAGTCCGGGTGTAATAAAATTCGATCCGGCCCATAAAAGCTTTAAAAGGTTTGTACAAAAGACAGATAAGGTAAGTCCTTACGTCTATTTAGGTAATTTTTATAACATTCACGAGGATATCAATGGCCTCCTATGGATTAACCTTACAGGAGGTGGATTTGGGTATTACAACAGGACTGCCGACCGCTTTGAATATTTTCATAATGAACCGGGAACATCGAATAAATTATTTTCGAATTTGGTGACCTGTACCTTATCTGATTCCTATGGAGATTTGTGGTTGAGCACTTATTCGCGGGGCATTGATAAGATCAGTTTCACTAAAAATAAATTCAGATTTTATGAACCTGCACGCGATCATACTTCCTTATCAGCCAATGAGGTTCGGTCTGTGTTTGAGGATCAATATCAAAATTTATGGATCGGCACCCGTGAAGGAAAACTATATTGCTATGATAAGGAAAGAAGATTGAAAAGAATTTTTTCATCGCACACCAAAGCTCTTAATGACATAAGTTTTGATGGAATGGTGTACGACATTATTCAGGATAAACAAGGTGTATTATGGTTAGGTACCAAAGGTGACGGCATCATTAAAGCCTCCTTTAAGGGTAACCCTAAAGATTTGAAATTTAGCATTGAGCATTTTAGAAATAACCCCAATGATTTGTACAGCTTAAGCAATAATTTTGTTTATAGCCTGACGGAAGATAGTAAAAACCGGATTTGGGTTGGAACATTTGGTGGTGGACTGAACCTGGTTGAGAAAAATAACGGTAAAATCCAGTTTAAGAATTCTAACAATTCGTTTGTAGATTATCCCAGCTCATTTAACAAAATAAGACATCTGCAGGAAGATAACAAAGGACAGATATGGATTGGAACTACGGATGGACTGGTGATCTTTGATCCCAATAAAACCTCGGTTGATTCAGTCATTTTCAGTCATTTTCAGAAAAAACCAGGCGATATCAATAGCTTGTCAAGCAATGATGTGCATTACATATTTAAAGATAAATTCAACCACATGTGGATTGGCACTTTTGGAGGTGGATTAAACAAAGTTATTGCGGAGCCGGTTGGAGAAATACCTCCAAAATTTAAAACTTTCAATTCTGCTTATGATCTTCCGGTTGACATTGTATTGGGTATTCAGCAGGATAACCGGGGACACCTTTGGTTAACAACTGAAAAAGGATTATCGATGTTTAATCCCCAAAAAGAAATCTTCCTCAACTTTTCCGAACTGGATGGATTAAGGAATTCCGTATTTTCTGAGGCTTCCTGTTTTCGTGGTCATCATAATGAATTGTATTTTGGGTGTTCAGATGGTTACTATACCTTTCAACCAGATAGCATTGACTTAGACGACAAGGCACCACCTCTGGCGTTAATTAATTTACAATTATTCAACAAAAATGTGAAGATCGGAGAAGAAGGATCGCCTCTGAAACAAGCGCTTTCTGAAACCAAATCGCTAACCCTGAAATATAATCAATCGGTCTTTAGCATTGAATATGCAGGACTAGACTATCGAAATCCGGAAAGACTGGAATATGCCTTTATTTTAGAAGGGTTTGAAAAAGAATGGAATTATGTGCGTAACCAACGAAAAGCCACTTATACTAATTTACCGGCAGGCACCTACAAATTTAGAGTAAAATGTTCATATACAGGAGTTTTTGACAACAAAACAGACCATTCCCTGGAAATCCTGATTTTGCCTCCATGGTGGAAAACCACTTGGGCATACTTAGTTTATATTATTTTGTTATTTTTTATAATCCTGGCAACCAGAAGAATTGTACTTGAAATCATTAGGTTAAGAAACCAAGTAATTATTGAACAAAAGCTTACCGAATTGAAAATAAGGTTTTTTACAAATATATCGCATGAATTACGGACCCCATTAACCCTTATCATGGGGCCTACTGAAGAGCTGATAAAAAACAACCCTGGGGTTAACAAAACCAAAGAATACCTTGAAATTATAGATAAGAATGCACGCCGGATGCTCCGGCATATTAATCAGCTACTTGATTTCAGGAAAATTCAAACGGGAAAAATGCATTTAAAGGTGGCCCAAACTGAAATAGTAGCTTTTGTAAAAGATATTTATTCGGGGTTCGAAGAACTTGCGGCCTCCCGGAAAATCGATTTTAAATTCAGTACGAATACTAACAAACTGGTTGCCTGGGTTGATACCGAAAAAATGGATACGGTTATTTTTAATCTTTTATCCAATGCTTTTAAATTTACACCTGAAACCAAAGCGATAGAAGTCATTGTGAATGAACCTGGAAATGATGGGTGGCTTGAAATAATTGTTAAGGATCAGGGAACCGGAATTGCTAAAGAAGATATGCCCTTCCTGTTTGAAAGATATGCTATTTCGCATCATGCAACAGATTTACGAACTAAGGGAACCGGCATCGGTTTATCGCTGGTTAAAGAAATTATAGATCTTCATAAAGGTAAAATTAGTGTGAACAGTACTCCCATGGTCGGTAGTACCTTTACAATCAAATTGAAATCAGGAAAGAAGCATTTTTCAGCAAATGAGGTTGAGTTTGATAATCAATCGGCTAAAACAACTTATCACGATTCCGTTTATGATGAACTAGACAATATAACTGCTCAAAAAGCAGAAAAGCATATCGATTACATAGCAGGTACCCCGCTTATTTTAATTGTAGAAGATAATCTTGATTTACAGTCATACTTAAACAATAAACTCACGGAAAGTTTCAGGGTAGAGAAGGCAATCGATGGTATAGAGGGATGGAACAAAGCGCTGGCAATTTTACCTGACCTGATCATCAGTGATATTATGATGCCAGGCATAGATGGCATTGAATTAACGGATAAACTTAGAAATGATTTTAGAACCAGTCATATACCCATTGTTCTATTAACTGCCAAATCATCTGTAGATAATATGATTGAGGGATTGAAATACGGAGCAGATGCTTACATCACCAAGCCTTTTAGCATGGTCTACCTGATAGCACAAATTTCAAATTTACTTCATCAACGAAAGCAGCTTATTGAAAAATTTAACAATCAGGTAAAAATTGTTGATCTTGCCCCCAGTGAAATCATTGTTACCGATAAAGACGAACAATTTCTTAAGGATATCGTTAAAATTATTGAAGAAAACATATCAAATCCTGAATTTAACATAGAAATGATTGCCACAAAAGTAGGATTAGGACGTACTACTTTTTTTAATAAGCTAAAAGGGTTAACGAGTCTGGCACCTGTTGAATTCCTGAAAGAAATAAGGGTAAAACGAGGTCATCAGCTTCTGGAAACAGGGAATTATAATATCGGAGAAGTAGCTTACCAAATTGGTTTTAGCGATGCCGGTTATTTTAGCAAATGCTTCAAGAATAAATATCAGGTTACACCGACACAATTTCTGCAAAAGGCAAAAAAGGGAGCACCCAAACCCTCCTAAAGCAGGAGGTCTTAAACTTTCTTTTTCATTTTAGATTCAATATGTTCAAGAAAAATAAAATCTGAACGAATGCTTAAAGCCTATCAAGAACTGCCAATAGCCAATAGCCAATAGCTAACCGCTAATTATTATTTTGTCAATTCGTCCATGTTTTTTGAAAGAAATTACCAATTGATTTCTCTTAATAAAAATACTTTAGCATCGCTGAAAAGCCACTACTAAACTAATTTGATATACTATGATTCGACTACCTAAAATTATTAGTGTATTGTCACTACTATTATTACTAACAAATTGCCGTGAGAAAGCCTGGGACGACTATTATTCACGCCCGGGTTGGTTGTCTGGTCCAATTTATCAGCAATTAAAATCAAAAGGAAAATTTACACTTTATATGGCCTGTCTCGAACGGGCTAAATATGCTGATGTATTAGGCAGAACGGGGTCTTTTACACTCTTCGCTCCCAATGATTCCGCATTTAATGTTTTTCTGAAGGAAAACGGCTATTCTTCAGTCAGCGACCTCGATTCATTAACCGTAAGTAAAATAGTTGAATACTCCATTGTTAATAATGGCTATAGCAAATTGCAACTTGCAGCTTATCAGGATGCAGGACTTGGTGGTTGGGGGCAAAATATGGCATTTAAACGAAAAAGCTTTTACAAAGGCTATTATACAGATCAGAATTATGCAGGCTGGATTTATGATAATAACGGGATTGCCATAGCGAATACAGGCGGTCAGAGAATAATTCACAATACTGCACAAAAATATGTTCCTTACTTCATTCAGTCGTTTCTTTCAAAGAACAGTTTATCAGAATATGACTACCATTATTTTTATCCCAATGTTGAATACTCAGGCTTTAATGTCGCTGATGCAAAGGTTACACAAGCTGATATAATTGCTGAAAACGGATATATCAACGAAGTGAATAAAGTAATTCTGCCATTACCTTCGTTGGATGAGTATCTTGCTTCAAAAGATAACTATAACGTTTTTAAAAATATACTTGATCGTTTTGCCGGATTATACTATGATTCCCTGGCTTCAAAAGCTTATTCCAACTCCAATGAAGTAGTTTACCAGAAATATTACTCCAATGGGTTGAGCTTCAACCCATGTGCTGAAACCGTAAATCCATTAATAGAAAATCTTAGTCAGGAAATGGGGTGGACAGCTTTTATTCCAAACAATACAGCCCTAAATCAATTTATGAGCACCCGGTTGTTTAAATACTATACCTCCATCGATCAAATTTTCTTTGACAATTATCAAATACTTGCCGATCTTTTAAATGCTCATATTCTACTTTCCAAGCCTCCTGTCTGGCCAAAAAGTTTAAGCAGTCTATCCGTCAGTGCAACGGAAGCAAAAATGTGCAGTAATGCCTTCTTTTACGGAACAACCACCGTTATGGATCATGATTTTAATACCGTATTCAGCGAACTATATCTTAATCCGGCAAACCGAATCATGACTGAGTGGATAAAAGCGCAACCTTCCTTAAAAGAAGAATTATTGGGAAAGAATCTCAAAACAAAGACTAATTACACGGTATTCATTCCTACTGACTCCGCTGTGCTTCCACTATTGAGGGCAAAAGGATTTATTTACGATAAGGTCAATTATATCCTGCAAAAACGCGATAGTAAAGGTAATTTAGTTGCCGCATGGGATGATCCCGATGCCTCCAACTTATTCTTATTGCATATTGTTGCAGCCAATATAACGAATATTTCAGGAACCGCTTTTTACCCGACCCTTAGCGGCGAGTATGTGGCAATTAATAATAGTACCGTATTCAGTGCAGGGAATAACGAAAAAAAAGAAGCCCTAACCTGTTCTGCTCCTATGACTGAAAACAATGGAACAACCTATGCCATGAGTAATGATAAGTATCTGAAAATACCAACCAAAAGTGCAGGCTGGTATCTGGCTTCCAATTCGCAATACAGTACTTTTTTCAGCTATTTACAGAATTCGAGCATTTTTAATGCCAGTGACTCTACAATTAAAACCGTTCTTGCGGGAACTTATTATACATTTCTAATTCCCAGTAATGGTGCTATTGCTGCTGCCGGGTTACCCGCACCAACAGCAACCGACGATGCTTCACTGGCTATTATAAAGAAATTCCTGCTATACCATATTATACCTAATGATATTATTTTTACGGACGGTAAGGTTACAGGTGAATTAAAGACTCAAGCTCAAATTAATTCCGTAGGAGTGCCTGTTTACGCAACTGTGAATATCAGCGCTTCAGGAAATACTATCCAAATTAACGATAAATTAGGAAATACTGCCAACATCCTCACAGGCAGCAATAACATTGCCATGCTATCGGCAATTCATCTGATAGACCGCGTTTTAAAATTTGAATAACCTGTACAAAATATATTCAATATGCATAACAAAATAATTTGTTTACTGGTTACAGGCATGATTTGCCTTTCAGCCACGGTATTTGCGCAAAAGGAGACCATACTTATCAGAGGAACCATAACAGATAAAAATGACAATACAGGATTACCCGGAGCGTCAATTGCCGAATTAGATAAGGAGAGCCGTATCCTCACAGGGACTACAACGGATATGAACGGTAATTATACATTGAAAATCAGCAGCACTGATCATAAGATTTCCATCTCATTCATCGGTTATAAAACAGCTATCATAGACATCAATAACCAGAAGACGATAAATTATACATTGGTCCCCAATACTGTTGAACTTGGAGCTGTCGAAATTACAGCAAAACAAAAAATAAATAATGGATATATGAATGTGGATCAAAGAGATCTGACCACAGCAGTTCAAACCATTAGCATGCGAGAACTTGAGGGTGTGTCGGCAACCTCTATTGATGAAGCATTGCAAGGGCGTATTTCAGGCATGGATGTTGTTGCTAATTCCGGAGACCCTGGCGCAGGTATGTCCATTAGAATACGGGGTACTGCATCTATCAGTTCATCTAACGCTCCATTAATTGTAATCGATAATATTCCTTTTAACACAACAATTGATAAGGATTTCAATTTCGCAACTGCCGATGAGGAACGTTATGCCCAGATGCTTAATATTGCGCCTGAAAACATCAAGGAAATCTCCGTTCTCAAAGATGCTGCATCAACTGCAGTTTGGGGTTCGAAGGCTGCAAATGGTGTATTGATGGTTACCACCAAACGAGGTTTTAGAGGGCCTACTCAGGTAACTTATTCCTTAAAATCATCAATCACCTTTCAACCAAACCCTATTCCACTATTAAATGGCGACCAATATGTAATGATGATGCGTGAAGCTTGGCAAAATCCCAATGGACAACCAATGCCTTCAACGGTAGAACCATTTCAGTACGATCCAACTTGGAACAATTATTACGAATACAGTCAGAACACCGATTGGATCAAGGCAATCACACAAAAGGGCTTTACAAATCAACACAACCTTGCCATAGCTGGTGGTGGTGAAAAGGCCCGCTATCGCTTGTCAGTTAATTATTCCAATGCCAAAGGCACAACCATTGGAACCGGTGCTAAAAACCTAACAACAGATCTTAATCTGGATTATTCGGTTTCCAATAAGCTTACATTCTCTACAGACCTATCATACTCGCATGGGGACGTTGATAACCTGTATGTAACCAAAGACAAACCGGAAATTCGCGACGTGGCCTATACCAAAATGCCAAATCAAAGTATCTACCAAATGGATAGTGTCGGCAACCCTCTTCCACTATACTTTTCACCTTACAGTACTGTTTCTACCAACAATCCTCAGGGTAATTGGCCAAATACCTATAATCCAGTTGCCATGGCGAACGATGCGGTTTCCAACACCATAAACGACAGGCTTATCCCCAAATTTAATTTACGGTATAATATCTCCAAAGTCTTTTGGTATTCGCTGGATATAGCCTTTGATATCAATAATGAAAAGACTAAAAAATTTCTACCTCAGAGCGCTACAGGATTGCCGTGGACAGACATCAATGCCAACCGCGCCAGTGATAATGAATCGGTATCATTCGCAGTACAAACTTTCAATAAAGTTTTCTTCTGCCCTAATTTAGGCGATAAGCATCGTTTAACCGCATTGGTATCATTTACAACCGAAGATCAAAAGAACATGAGTTATGCATCTGTAACCACCAATTCTGCATCAACACAGTTGGAGGATCCAACGGATGAATCAAGAACTTTTGGTTCCGACAACACACTTGGGGTTAGCAACGGTACCAGCCAGAGTCGTAATTTAGCAGGTCTGGCAATGATAAATTATGTCCTGCTAGACAGATACATAATTGCGGGAAGTATTCGCAGAGAAGGCGATTCAAAATTCGGATCCAACTATGAATATGGTAACTTTCCCAGCATATCGGGTCGCTGGAGAATTTCAGGCGAACCCTTTATGAAATCGTTGAATGCTATCAACGAGCTCAGCTTAAGAGCCAGCTATGGTGTAAATGGCAATGCTCCTGATCAAAACTATCTTCAATACAGTAACTACACCACTTATTCCTATTTAATCTTTAACCAAAAGGGTGTTTATCCGCAAAATATGCAATTGAACAACCTGAAATGGGAAAAGACGATCCAGCGAGATTTAGGATTCAACCTGGTGATGTTCAAAAATCGCCTCAATATTGATGTGGACGTTTACCTGAAAAGAACAAAAGATCAAATCGCTAAGGACAGAGCAGTGCCTTCAATATCAGGGTTCGACAAAATTACCATGAATATCGGAACAACTGATAACAAAGGATGGGAATTCAACGTATTAGCCACCTTGATCCAAAAAAAGGATTTTTCGTTCGATTTTAATTTTAACATCGCCCGGAATCAAAATATAATTCGTTCACGCCCTCTGTCAGATTTGCAAACAAAAGGGTCAACTACAACCAATGGTTCATATTTATATAAACTCCAAATTGACAATCCGATAGGCTCCTTTTATGGCTATCGCTACAAAGGTGTATATGTTGATGGAAACGCAACAATTGCAAAAGATGCCAATGGACAACCCATTATTGATATAAACGAAGTCCCTGTGAGGATGCAGTTTAATTATCCCTATTCAAATTATACATTTCAGGCAGGAGATGCAGTTTACGAGGACATTAATCATGATGGTAATATCAATTATTTGGACGTTGTTTATTTAGGTAATGCTAACCCTTTATTTGAAGGCGGATTCGGAACGACAACCAGATACAAAAACATCTCCCTGGTCCTGTTTTTTAATTTTAGGTATGGAAACAGTATCATCAATCAAACCCGTATGAATTCGGAAAATATGTATTCGTTCAACAATCAAAGTACTGCTGTTCTCAAGCGTTGGAGACGCGATGGAGATGTTACTGATATACCTCGTGCATCCTATAACTACGGTTATAACTGGTTAGGATCTGATAGATTCGTAGAAGATGGATCGTTTCTCAGGTTCAAGTACATTACTTTAAGCTATAGTGTGCCTAAAAGTTTGATCCATAAAATAAAAATATCCGATTTAAAAATATTCCTCACGGGAACTAATGTCCTGACGTTTACAAAATACCTCGGGGCTGATCCTGAGATTGGAATTGATTCAGATCCTTCAAAAATGGGATACGATAAATCGAAAACCCCGGTTTCCCGCTCACTCATGTTGGGTATTAATCTTGGATTTTAATAAGAAGCATGCAAAAACATTTACACATGTATAAAAAAACATTCATATCGCTTTCAATGGTTGCCTTAGCGGTTGTATTAGGGGCTTGCTCTGACTGGCTGCATCTCAAACCCGAAAACAACATTGTAAAGGATCAATATTGGGTATCCAAAGAAAACGTTCACTCAGCGTTAGTAGGTTGCTACGCCTCATTGCTCGATGATAACTTAACCAATAAACTATTTCTCTGGGGTGAAATTCGTACGGATGAAATTGAGCCAGGCGTGATCATTGCAGATAATCTGGCGCAAATTATGACTGGTGTTGTAACCTCCACAAATACTAACTTTGATTGGAAAATGTTTTACAAATCAATCAATTTAGCCAATACCGTGCTCGAATTTGCCAAAGATGCTCAGAAAGCAGATGCGACCTATTCCATAGACCAACTTAAGGCTGATGAGGCAGAAGCAAGGGCTTTACGAAGCTTACTTTATTTTTATTTAGTTCGCACCTATGGCGAAGTGCCGCTTATGACAAAAGCAATTGTGAGCGACGATCAGAACGTTTATATTCCCAAAAGCAATCAAAGTACCATTATTAATCAGATTATAAGCGATCTGGATACGGCCGCATCAAAAGCACTTCCTTTTTATGGCCGGTTGGACTATGATAAAGGGCGGCTCACAAGATATGGAATCAATGCACTCCAGGCTGACGTTTACCTTTGGAATTCAAATTACCAACAATGTATCGATGCCTGCAATAAGATAATTTTTTCAGGTCAGTATGGTCTGGTACAAACACCTGATAGCAGTAACGGTAACAACAATTGGTTTACGGATAATTTTGTAAACGGTAATTCAAACGAAAGCATTTTTGAATTCCAGTTCAATGCCACGAAATCCAATCCATTTTATGACTATTTCAGTAATGCCGGCAAATGGTCGTTCATTGCAAGTACTTATACAGTATCTGACGGAAGTCTATTCATTTCTGAAAATGGCTATATGCCTGATTTACGAGCCAAACCTTCAAGCTCTTTTACAGCTTCACAAATGGTATGGAAATATGTTGGGCTAAGTACCAATGGCAGTAGCAAAAGATCAAAGGATGTCTTTAATGCTCACTGGATCGTCTATCGTCTTGCAGATGTTTATCTCATGCGGGCCGAAGCTTTGAACCAACTGGACAGAGGCCAGGAGGCTATTAACGATGTTAAGACTATTCAAGCCAGAGCATATGCCGATACAACCTATCAAATTGATAATACAGACAAAGATGGGATCACCGATTTGATATTGAAAGAACGTCAAAAAGAATTTCTCTTTGAAGGAAAGCGTTGGTTCGACGTATTAAGGCATGCTCGACGCGATCACTTTGCTCATATGAGGTATATCCAGGAAATGATAGGCAACTATGCTTCTGTGAGCTTACAAAACGAACTTATAAACAGGTATACAGATACACTGAGCCTCTACTTCCCTATCCCACAATCGGAAATAGATGCTAATCCGAATCTGAAACAAAATAAATATTACGATCCAAGTAACCAATAAATATATAGTAGCCATGAAAAGAATTAATTTGCTTGGTAAAAGTTATATCGGAGGGCTGATTATCATAGCCATGGTAACCTCACTAACAGGTTGTAACCAGTTTAAAGATGATCTGAAAGATAAATTGTTTTTAACCGCCAAAGGCCTCACCATGGGGGACTACATGAAGTTGTCGCCCGATACCTTTGGGGAGCTATACAAAATACTGGAGAAAACAAATAGTGTAACATTCCTGAATGCCTATGGCTCTTACACATTTTTTGCCCCCAATAATGAAGCGGTTAAGGAATTTGTTCAAACCCAGGGAAAATCTTCTGTTGATGATTTTACATCAGACGAAGATATCAGCCTGTTAAAGAATTTTGTGAAGCTTCATCTTTGTGCAGATACTATATCTTCGGACCGTTTTGTGGATGGCGGCCTTCCTGATACTACTATGAGCGGAAATATTCTGGCCACTCAATTCGGAGCCGGAGGAATAAACGATATCACCCTTTGTAGGATTGCTAAAATCATACGGCGTGACATTAAAACCATAAACGGCGTGATCCATGTAATTAACAAAGCCCTGTCACCTTCAGATTTCTTCAATCCCATATACAATAAAATTGCTCAAAATCCTGACTATTCAATTTTTGCAGAAGCTTTGCGACAAACCGGACTGGTGGATTCTCTGAAGCAATCCAGTTTTATTGATAAAAACGGAAATGCAAAGTCGTACGCCTTTACGGTTTTTGTGGTACCTGACGCGGTTTACAAAAAATACAACATTAATAGTTATAATGATTTATTGAATCGATTCTCAAATACTAAAAATCCATACCAAAACTTAACGGATAGTTTGTATTTACTCATGGCTGACCATTGCATACGGGGAACATCCGCTTATTTTCTGCGTGATTTCGCAAACCAGAATTATTTGTCCATGAGCTATGACTATTTAACGATTTCAATACAGAATGCGCTCACCATAAATTCAACGTTTGTCATCGACAAAAACCTTAGTGACAACGTTTCGAAAAATGGTGTTTTCCACTTATTGGACTCCATGATGATTTTTAAAATCGTCCCTCCTTCTCCATTATACCTGGATATCGGTATGAACTGGACGGAACTGACAACCGCATTAAACCCGGATAACAGCAATAAACCTTTTTATAGGGTCACTTCTTTAGGCTTTCCCAATAAATATTTTCCAACGGGTTTATCATCCGTGCGGGTTGGTAAAGAGCGAACCGATGGCGTTGCTAATTATAATTATTCGGTAGGCGACAATTATTGTATGAAAGATCACTTCGATGTAAACGACTTAAAAAAGATTGACTGGGTAGAATTTGATCTGCCGGCAGTAAATGCAGGAAACTATAACCTTTGGGTCTGTGCCAAGTGCAAACCGAGCAGGGTTGCAGCTTATATTTTGATCGACGGCAAAATGGTCGGAAGCATTGAAACCAGTGCACCAACTTCCAGTGTTTCGAATCCTACACCTGCAGATATGCTTTTGCACAATCTGGATACTAAAAGATATGACAACATCACTCTGAGCGGTGCTGTTCAAACCAGTCAATATGTAGGATTGTTGGTCAACAGCACTCCGCTTTATTTTCCAAAAACAACAACCCATGTAATCAGATTTAAATATATTCCCAATCAACCGAGTGCTTATTTAACGCTCACGCTTGATATGATTCACTTTATACCCGTTGATATGGACCAGAAAACTTTGACTTTTCCAAATGCGCAGTATCCTTGTGTACCGTAGCATGCGAGCTTTAGCATAATTGACCCCGGGTATTACAGGATTTCCAATTGCCTTTAACCCCGGGTAATTCTATAAAACTAAAATTATTAGAAATGATACATAAGAGAACCCTCATTATTTTTTTAGCTACGTGCTTAGTTGTGTTTTACGGTTGCAAAGACAAATGGGATGATCATTTTGGCCTCAATAGCGCTCAGAACAACAATAATTTGTTGCAGCAAATAAAAGCTACCCCGGAGCTGAGCAAATTTTATGATTATCTCAAGCAAACCGGATATGATAACCTGATAGTTTCTTCGGAATTAACGGTTTGGGCACCCACCAACAATGCTCTGGCTGGCATAGATCCTGCGATTATA
This sequence comes from uncultured Bacteroidales bacterium, assembly GCA_964478555.1. Classification (GTDB taxonomy): domain Bacteria; phylum Bacteroidota; class Bacteroidia; order Bacteroidales; family JAAUTT01; genus JAAUTT01. Next base: position 14,140 of record CAYZNC010000079.1, read on the forward strand.
AGCGATACGGTCAGATTAAAGCAGTTTGTAGGAAATCATATAAGCTACCATGCTTATTACAACAACACTCCCGATTCATTCTTGCGTATACAGACATTGAATGGAAAACACATTACCATTTATAAAAACAGCCTCACTGTTGAGGGCTCCAACCTTATAACCCCATATGATCGCCCCTGCCGAAACGGTGTGTTACATGTAATCGATAAGTATATAGAGTTCAAACCTACCATTCATGATTATCTCCTCAGCCAGGACCAAAATCTGGAACAGATATATTTTCTTGAAACCCTGGATAAGCAGGTAATCGATATAGATAAGAGTACCCGAATTGGCGTAGATTCAAAAGGCAATACCATATACGACACCGTTTGGACCAACAGTTCACCTTATCTTAAAAATATAGCACAACTGGATGACGAAAGTCAACAGTATACTTTCATACTTCTTACCAACAAAGCCTTTGACCAGGGATTTAGCGCTCTCCGGCCATATACCCAAATGCCATTGGCCTATCAATGGGATAGCCTAACGGCATACAATGTTTGTGCTGATTTAGCCATTAAGGGAAGATTGGCCATCAATAACTTGTCTGGTACCTACCTATCAACCACCGGTATACCAGTGAATATCGATGTAAACAACATCCTAAAAACAGTCGAAGTGAGCAATGGAACCGTTATTGTATTAGATGCTTTCCCGGTGCTGCTTGCGGATAAAATGAAACCTATCATCGTTGAGGGAGAGAATGCGGTCAAATTCTCAGGTTCCACTGATTTCAGAAATTTAATCAAACGTAGTAACGCCAGTTCGTCAGGAGGATATGATTTAATCTATAACCTTGGCTCCGGCAGCGCATTATGGATGCAGTTAACGGCAAATAATGTTTTTTCTGCCAAATATAAATTTTACTGGGTAGCTCCCAATTACACCTATGATGCATCTAATTCGATAACCACGGCAACCAATAAAGTGGATACCGTTGTCCGCTTTTTTAATCAGAAACTTTCGGTTAACAATTATAACTCAAGCACTGCGCTTATTACGTTCCCACAAGTCCTAACCACTTCAGATTACACTGAGACTTTGCTTGGCGAGTACACATTCTCAAAATTCAGCAGTGCCATATCATTAAGAGTTACGGGTGTTACCATAAAAGCACTTACTAAACCTGCTACTACACCCGCTACAACCACAACATTCGGCACGCCTGTTTCAGTTGATTATATTAAAATGGTACCTGTAATTCAATAACATACAAAAAAAAGACGAATATGTACGCTTATAAAAAAATAAAAAACATTACGTTCATCCTGATACTTGTTTTATTGACAGGGACTGTTTTTGCACAGGAAACCACAGAACAATTGGTTACTGGCACCATCACCGATGCATCCACAGGGTTGCCGCTGGGCGGCATCAGTGTGGCGGTTCCAAACTATTCCTCAACGGCTACTAACGATAGCGGCACATTTACAATCAAGGTTCCCGATTATGAAACAATCCTCGAAATTTCAGGAAAAGACATTCAATTTAAAGAAGTTGCCTTAAAGGGAAAACACTCCATTTCGATAAAATTATACGAGGAAGCGTTTAACTCAATTCATGATCTGGCAATGCTACCTTATTCGCAAAAAACAAAGAGTGAGGTCACCAATTCAGTGGTTACCCTGAACGGAACCTGGACCAACCCCGGATCTTTGGAGAATACGCTTCAGGGAAGAATAGCAGGAATGAATGTTATTACCCGGTCGGGCACGCCTGGAATAGGTGCCAACATCTTTTTACGCGGATATTCATCATTCTACGGCAATAATCAGCCGCTTATCGTAGTTGATGGTGTCCCATATGACTACCAGAATTACTCATCCTCCCAGATAGACGGATATGTATCAGACCCGCTCTCACATATCGATGTTAAAGATATCGACAACATCACAGTTATAAAAGACGCTGTTTCTCTTTATGGCGCCAAAGCCGCCAATGGGGTAATCCTAATAAACACGGTGCATGCCCGCGAAAATGCTACAAAAATTGACTTTTATGTAAATGGGGGAATGAACTTTACACCAAAACAGCTCCCGGTTATGGATGCATCAGACTTCAGAACCTATCTAACGGAACAATTTAAAAATAACAATCTTTCGGATGACTGGATTGCGTCGCAACCTTACATGAATAATGATGTGAATTCCACGGACTATAAAAGGTACCACAATAATACCAACTGGCAGGACAAAGTTTTTGACAGGTCTACTAACCAGGATTATTATTTACGTGTAACCGGTGGCGATGAAATAGCTAAATACGGACTATCGGTTGGATATATGAAAAATACAGGTATCCTCCGAAACACAGATTTTTCGAAATATAATGTCCGCTTTAATTCAGATATCATTGCTACATCAAAGTTAACCATCAACGCTAACCTTGGTTTTACTTACGGAGAGCATAATCTCATGAACGACGGTATTGCCCCTAAAACAAATCCCATCTACCTCAGTCTTATAAAATCTTCATTTTTCACACCAAATGTGCTTGACAATAATGGAGAAGTTACCAAAAATGTGGAAGATGTCGATTCCCTGGGTATTGGAAACCCTGCCGCTGTCATAAACTCTTTGGAAGCACGAAGCAAAGCATATCGGTTCACGGGTTCCGTTAAATTAAATTACAAAATAAATACGCACATAAACCTGAACTCAATCCTTGGACTTACTTTCGATAAAAATGACGAGAATGTATTTATTCCCGACCGTGGATTTGTTGCGGATACACTTCTGACCACAATCGCATACGACAGGGCCATAAGCAACGTAGCGCGTTTAAGTTCTGTTTTCAGTGATAGTTGGCTGAATTACAATAAAATCATAAGTAATGTTCATTTTCTATCCGTTAATTTAGGATTTAGATATAGTACCAATTCATCACGTGATGATATTGCCAGAGGGTACAATACCCCCATCGATGCCCTGAAATTTTTGGATTCCGGCACCAGTAATCTCGACAGAACAGGTGGATCAGCGGAAAAATGGAAATGGATGGCATATTATGCAGGAGTTGACTATTCCTTAAAGAAAAAATACTTTGCATCCTTAAATTTATCCATGGATGGCTCTTCGCGCTTTGGAAGTGACGCAAACGGAATCAACCTGTTTTCTCATAAATTTGGTTTCTTTCCATCCATCGGCGCTGCCTGGCTTGTTTCATCCGAAAATTTCATGTCTGACATGACCCTGATTGAACAGCTAAAACTAAGAGCCAGCTACGGCATAACCGGTAACGATGATGTTGGAAAGTTGAATAGCAGTAAGTATTATACGCCACAGGGGTTTATCGGATACTCAGGATTGGTAAGCGGTGAGGTTCCAAACACTCATACCCAGTGGGAAACCAACAAAAAAATGAATCTGGGGGCCGATATGGCATTTCTGAATGAACGTTTGCAAATCAATGTCGACTTCTTTCATAACATTACCGATAATATGCTAACCTTCAATCCAATTGATAAAATATCAGGTTCCAACGTTGCCTTAATTAACAACGGAACAGTTCAAAATAATGGATTTGAACTCAATATAAACGGACGTATCCGCAATGGAATTTTTAAATGGGATGCTGGTATCGGCATAGCACACTATAAGAATAAGATTAAAAAATTGCCCGGGGGAGAATTTACCACCAACATTGCCGGAGGAACTATACTCTCGCGTGTTGGCGAGCCTGTAGGTGTTTTTTATGGCTATCATTCCCTGGGAGTATTTGCCTCAGATGCTGATGCCGCTCAATCGGGACAAACCAACAGAATGCCTAACGATCAATTGGTAAATGCAAAAGGCGGCGATATTTGGTTCCTGGATTCAGACCAAAACGGCATTATCGATCAAAACGATCGGGAGATCATTGGCAATCCTAACCCCAAGTTTACAGGGATGTTTACCAATCATTTCGTATGGAAACGAATCTCCCTCGACATTCTTTTCACATTTAGCTATGGCAATAAAGTATACAATCAACTTCGTTCATCGCTGGAATCACTTTCAGGTTATGAAAACCAGTCAACCACTGCGCTAAACCGCTGGAAATATGACGGGCAGATTACTGATATCCCTAAATCCTCCTGGGGCGATCCGATGGGCAATGCACGATTTTCCAATCGCTGGATCGAGGACGGATCTTACATAAAACTCAGGACCATATCCATTTCTTACGACTTACCCTTTAAAACGGGATTTTTCAAGAATGCGACGGTGTATATGGCAGCTAATAATCTGATAACACTAACACATTATTTAGGATACGATCCTGAATTCAGCATGTCGTCAAGCTGCTTTGCTCAGGGAATCGATGCAGGGTTAACCCCACAATTCCGGTCAATGTATATCGGATTCAGAATCGGTTTATAATCAATTTAATGGAAAACAAAATCAATCAACATATGAAAAGGAATCTCCCGGGATCACTTCGAATCGCAATACCATCGCTCCTACTATCCATACTATTGGCTTCTGTAATTACATCCTGTAAAAAAATGCTGGATACTGACCCCCAGGGCACCGTAACCGGTATTCAGAATACCAACGATGCAAGGGCAATGGTGCTGGGAATAAACAGCCTGCATAGACAATTGCTTGCCGACCAGTACGTACTGTTAGGAGAGCTACAGGCAGATTTAATGGATGTTACCACGAATGCAAATCAATATCTGAGGCAAATCTCCACCCATAGTGTGGATTCGTTAAACCCGTATGTAAAACCTGAAAACTTCTATAAAATAATTCAGAGTTGTAACGATGCTATTAAAAACATGAATATTTTGAAAGCCAGTGGTAAAATAGATGGTTCCAGCTATACCTCCTATTATTCGGAAGTACTCGCTTTCAGATGCTGGGTTTATTACCTGCTTGCCGTAAATTTTGGTAGTGTGCCTTACATCACGCAACCTATCGAAAATCTCGATGCACTTGAAACCGGACAGTATCCAATTGTTCCTTTAAATGCAATGATAGATTCGCTGGTTAACGCAATGAGAACCATAGTTCCGACCATTGGTGCAGAAGAAACTGCCTCCTGGCCTGTTATCGATAACACTTACACCTCGAACAAAACTTTTGTACACAAAATAATGTTTCTGGGCGATTTATTGCTCTGGCAAGGTAATTACCAGGAAGCAGCCTCGTATTACAAGCAAATCCTTGATTATGCTTCCAGTTCTTCCGACGACGAATCCTATACCCGATACAAATGCAGTACCAGTTATTGGAAATTCTCAGGAGGAACAGGGTATTGGCCGGATATGTTCAAAGCAAAAAGCGCCAGTAAACAATATGGAAAAGAATGGTTATGGATTTGCTCGACAGAAAAACAATATGGCGAAACCAATGCTTTGGTTGATTTATTCTCCAGCGCATATGGAAAATATTTGCTCAAACCTTCCCAACTGTCCATCGCAAACTGGCAAACCCAGGTTTTACAAAACGGTTCCAGTGGCGATTTGAGAGGCGAAAATGCCTCATGGGCAACAGAAAATGGAAACCCCGTGGTGAAAAAATATTTAAACTATGTAGTGAGTCCCTTCAACAAAGATGCCGACTGGTATATATACAGAGCTGGAACACTGGCCATACGATTTGCAGAAGCTGCCAACCGTTCAGGAAGATACAAACTTGCTTTATCGCTGTTAGGACCGGATACGATTGCCTATGCACCCAGTGCCAGGGACTCTTTTAACTATGTATTTGATTTTGCACTAAAAATCCGCACCAATGGCCCTTTTTACGGGCAAACCATTGGACCACGCGGAAGGGCATTCCTGCCTGGAGTAGTTCTGCCAGTAATCAATCCAACCCTACAGGATACCATAAAAGCGGTTGAAGATATCATCATGAAAGAATATGCACTCGAACTGGCTTATGAGGGTGAGCGATGGATCGACTATGTAAGAATTGCATCCCGCAGGGAGAAAGAAGCTCCGGGCACTGGTGCCGACTTTTTAGCCAATGGCATAGCCAAAAAATTCGAAGCCGCCAACGATCCTGCCGCAGCCCAGGTAAAGGCCAAGCTTATGAATCCAAACAATTGGTTTATACCATTGTACAGA
>CAYZNC010000080.1:0-20169 GCA_964478555.1 uncultured Bacteroidales bacterium
TAATAATCCTGATTAAAATAAAACCTGCAATGAAATCAAAGATTAATGTTATGACTTTTATATAGTAAATATTCGTTTCTATCGATTTCACACTTCCCTGAAAACGTCCAAAAATCCAAAGTATATAGTGATAAAAAGGTAAATAGTCGGTCCCTGAATTATAAATTTTGCTTAACCCTTCCCTAAAACCATAACTGCACCATTCTCTCCAGCACCACATATCGTAACCATGACCTGTTTGAGGCAAAAGAACAACATAAAGAATGAAAATCAAACTATATAAAAAAAGGAATATCTTATTGTTATTTAATTTGTTTAGAAATTTCATTATCTATTTTTTTGTCTACAATCCTATATTTAATTACATTATTTATTTGGGCAATATTTTCTAAAATATAATTATTATTTAAAAAATCTTTAATATTTTGTTGCTGTACAATAACCTTGTCACCTTTATCCAGGGCTTTCCAATCTTTTAGTTTAATATTCACACCCTTGTCATGAAGTATTCCTAGATAAAATAAATTTTGAGCACTATAGCCGCTATATAGTAAAAAGTAATGATCAACGTCTTGCTTTCCTTTTACGGCATCCTTTAAAAAATATCCAATTTCATAAAAATCTTTATCCCAGGAATTTTCCTGTGGAAAATAAGTTTTATCCAGTATTCTTCGATATGGGGTTATGGAGAGAAGAAACAGAAAAATAAAGGATACTATATAATTACTGCTTAAATTAAAAGTAGTCCAATTTATCTGTTTTAAAAGATTAAAAATATAAAAAACAAATATTGCTATCAACAAGGCTATAAAAGGGTACATCGGAACATCATACCATTCAAGTTTTGTTTGAGCAGTAGAAATGATCATAAAATAAGTTAATATCATTAGTGCAGCAAACAGGGTGATTTTTTTTATTTTAGGATCTTTGTGTAGTAACCCAATAACAAGACCGCAAGGAACTAAGAGATACCATTTTGATAATTGGAAATCAATAAAGTTGGTATAATAGTACCAAAATCCGCACTTGTGACTTTCGATTACATTCAAATACCGTCCGCCAAGTTCGTTTAATTGTACAGCTGCAATATATCCGGGATTGCGTATTTCTCTGATCCAATAATAACCTGCAATAATTATCAAAAAAGATATCAATCCCGCATAAAAATGTTTGTTCTTTAAAAGAGATAAAAATTGTTTTTGCCAAAGTGCATAAATTACCATAGCAGGGACAAACATCACTCCCATAATACTCTTTGTTAGTACAGCCAAAGTAATAGATAGGAAAAATAAATAAATGTACTTGTTGTTTTTGGTTTCCATAAATACAAAGAAAAACAACCCGCTCATCGTCGTAAAAAATGCTAACAGTGCATCGTAGTCTCCGGTTCTGGTGGCATGTATATTAATATATCCGGAAGAAGTAATTAATACAATTATGGCAATAAATCCCAACCAGAATTCCTTTATGTAGCGCACAGAGAAAAATAAAAGGACGATACAAGTTAAAAAGGCTGCTATAGCTGAAGGTAACCGAACGGATAATTCGTTTGCACCAATGAGTTTCATAAAAAAAACCTGAGCCCAGATTAACAGGGGAGGCTTGGTGTTCCACATATCTGGTTTACCTTCAAAGTGGGTAACAATATAATCTTTATCATGAAACATTTCGTAAGCATTCATTGCAGATCTCGACTCATCCCAAATGCGAATCGGCAAAGTGTCTAAATGTCCGAAAATTGGCATGTAAATTAATAATGCTAATAAAATGTATTTCAGATATTTAGATGAGAGGTATTTCATGTTCTGTGCATTGTAAAAATTGAGGAATCAGCCATTCGATGCCAGCATATAGTATGGAAATAAAATGATGCTTGCATAAGCCATTTGGTTAAGTTGGATTACAAATATATAAAATGAACCCGAATTTGGTTAGTATTTTAATAATAAGTATTATAAATTACAATAAATAAAAATATCTTCATTTTTATTTACAGGATTCAACTTAAATAAGACTTTGTCTATAAAACCTGATTCTACCTTTTTTTGAAAGGTTAGTTTTGGAAAAATAGGTTTCAATCCCGCAACTCTTTCAACAAGTTTTTTGTCTCCGATAAATAGCACGTATGCCGGGGAGTATTCCGGATGAATGGAAAAATAACGCTTGTCGTAAAGTGCCTTGTAGTAATGTTTGTCGTCTTTTATCTGACCAGCTTTTAAGGAATCCTCGGGATGAGCTTTACCAAGCAGATAATTCACCATCCAGTGTCCGGAATAGTAATTTGGCAACATGATCACATTATCACGATTGGTATCTTCGACCAAAATCTGTTTGACAGGTTCCTTTTTATAAAAGTAATACATGGCTTCGATCCTCGATCTTTTCGAATAGGTGAAAGTAAAAACTGGCAGCAGAATCAGGTTTACAATCCAAAAGAAAATCCAGCAAGCCTTTAGAAAGCCTTGATTTTTTTGCCAGAATTTTGATTTCTCAACCCATTCGTTCCATCCCATAATACCCAGAATAATAATAAAAGGAAATATAGGAAGGATGAATCTTTCCTGCTTATTGGGAAAATACAGATGGAAAGCAAAAAAAATAATGGTAGGAATAAATAATATAGCATATTTTTTCCAGGTCGTTAAAAAACCGAAAAAGAGAAAGATTCCAATGGGAGGAATTAAAAGGCCCATAAGAATCAAAAAATACATTTCGAGAGAATTAGAACCATAATCGTATTTATGCAAAATATTGTACCGGACATATTCGGTTAGTTCTGCAAATGGCCGATGCCAGATGATACCATCGACAATTCCCTGAATAGCAACAATTGAAATAATCAGGCCCGCACTAAAAAATAGAAAGGCAAATAAATTTACAGTAGAAATGGGATTCCCTGATTTTTTAAACACATTTGAAATTAACACAAAGATACCCATGCCCACAATGAAAAATGCACTTTGAAACCGGATGGAAAATGCCAGACCCATTAATAACCCAGCCAGGAAGTGATGCCAGTTCAAGCGTTGTCCTGGCTCCGCTATGATTACCTGCCAACAACCAAGCATAAGAAAAGGGATACAAGTTACTTCAACCAGGTTACGAACGCTCAAAAATGGCATTACCCATAAAACAGCAAGTATTACACCCACCTGACGGGCATACTTTTGGTTCGATAATCGTTCCGTAATTTTATATCCAAAATACACCACAATGAGCGAAAAAAGAGCATGTAATAACCTTATTAAAAACATCTTAATTTTGGGACCTTCAATTCCTACGGCTTTAAAAAAGCTAAAGCCCAGATAATGCAGACCTACATAAAAAAAACTGTGACCTGCGGGAACAGGTTCTATATTTGGGTTAATCGCTTTCTGTGTTTTTGGAAGCCAATCATTATAATCGGTTCCGTCAGCCCACGATTGAGATGCTTCAATCACCAGGAAATGATCGTCGTGCATGCCGTATCCCTGGGAAAAAACAGCGGCCAAAAGTCTAACGAGTAAGGCCATTATTATAATAACCTGAAGTGGTTTCGTTTTCCAGTATTGTTGAATCTTTTCTTTCATAAATGATAGTTCTTTTTTTTCCGGCATCAAAGGTAATTGATTTTTCAGCTTTTTCGAATGATATTCGTGATTTACACTGCAGAATCAGATCAAAGATGCAAGATACCAGATCGAAGATTCAAAGATAGTTACCGTATATTTTTGTATAAATTATGGTTAGAATTTATTTAATTTGAGTCAAACCATTAACTTGTGCGTTTTTTATTAGTAAACTATGCAACATCTGAAAGCCTTTGCTGCTATCACATTTTTATTTTTGAATGGATATATTAGGGCTGATAAAGGTTCAGATTCCATTCAACATCAATATTGGCTGTTCGAAGCTATTTATCACTCCGGTTATATTGTTGAAAACACGATTAATGTGCCCAAAAGCACAAGTCCCTTTTTCTTTGAATTTAATCCCTCCGTTCAGACCAATGGCAGTAAGGAATGGCACCATATTTTTGGGCTTCCGGAAGTTGGGTGCTCTTTTTACGTAGGCAATCTTGGAAACAAGAAGGAATTAGGGAATATTTTTGGAATTCTGCCGAACATGACCTTCAATACTATCAATCACCGCTGGTTTTCACCGAAAATTTCCCTTGGTATTGGGCTGGCCTATTTTAACAAGCCCTATAATGCACAAACCGATACTGCAAATGTTTATATTGGTTCTCACATTACTGCATTTGCGCATGCGGCGCTATTTATTCAACCACGGTTGAGTGATCATTTTAGCCTTAAGGTCGGGGTCGCTGTTTCGCATTGTTCGAATGGTCATTACCAGGTTCCTAATGTGGGTATGAATTTAATGTCGATATTTGCCGGTGTGGCCTATCATCCGTTAGTGTTTCCCAACCATTTCGAAAAACGTAAAATTCAGGTGCCTCCCGGAAAAATTAAATTTAATATCAGGCTTGGTATTGGCGTACACGAACTAGCCCGTACACTGGGACCGGCAGGCACACCCAAATATGCCGTTTATTCAACAGATTTATTTCTTTCCAAACGATACGGCAGGAAAAGCAATGTACAGGCTGGTGTAGAAGTTAATTACTATAACAGCTATTACAATTATATCGTTAAAAACGACTTCTTTACAAATAATCAGAAGTTAAAATCTACGGTAATGACCGTTTTTTTAGGACACGACCTGCTTATACATCATTTTAGTCTATTAACCCAGGGAGGTATCAACCTTTATAATCAATTTTATGACAACTATATTAAAATGTACCTGTCAGAAAGAGGTATGAAAACAGAGTTAAAGAAATATATCAGTGCACGGCTTGGTGTGCAGTATTACTTTTTTGATCCGGCTTACTGTAATAACAGCAACATTTATATTGGTGCCTACATTAAAGCAAACTTTGGCCAGGCCGATTTTAGCTGTATGCAGCTAGGTTTCGTTTTTTAATCATTTAGAATAATGTTCGCACATCAGTAACCATCATACCTCCTGCACGAGCAGCTGCAATGCCGGGATTACCATCTTCGAAAACCTGGCAAAATTCAGGTGCAATACCCATTAATTCGGCACATTTTAAAAACGTATCCGGTTCAGGCTTGTGTTTTACCACATCGTCGGCTGTAACTATCTTATCAAAGAAAGGTTTCAAGCCAATAGCTTGCAGAATAAGGCCTGAACTCAGTTTACTTCCTCCCGTACCAATGCTCATTGGAATTTTACCATAGTTTTTTTTAGCAAAATCGGCCATAACATCGATAGGTTTAATGGTATGAGCCAATTGGTAAAAACGTTCCTGTTTTAGTTTCATAATTTCTTCAACAGAAAGGCTGCATCCGCTGTCCTTTTTAATGTATTCGGCAAATGCTCTTGTAGGCATACCGGTCATTTCAATAAGTATTTCTTCATTAAAGCAATATCCGAATGAATTACAGGCTTCATGCCAACAAAGAATATGGGTTGGAATAGAGTCTGCCAGAGTGCCATCCAAATCAAATATCAATCCTTTAACATTAGGATAAATTTCAGGATAAATCATATTATAAAAGCAAGAGATTATAATTAAAAATAAAGGGGGCAAAGATAAGCATATTTGTCTTTCAGCAAATCGTCAGTAATTCAAATTAACCGCTACTAAACTTAGGTTTCAAATCATTGGCTTATTACACTGCGACAATGGTGACACAGAGGACTAATGACATTTAAAGATACTGAAAGCTAATGACTATTAATGACACAGAAGGTTAATGACAATTAATGGTCTCCGTTACTTACCAATTGTTCTATAACTTCGTTCACATTTTCCAGGGGCAAACGGCAACGTTTATTAACGCAGATATAGGTCAATGTTTGTAAGGGATTATACCTGTTTTTCAGTAGCGGTAAGTCACTCTTGCCTTTAGATCCTGCAATAATAATATTTGGAAAGTAATAATGGTCGATGGTTTGACGATATTCAATTGATTTTTCACCGGTAATAACCAACTCTTTTGGTTGATGTAACATCCATAACAACAGTGAAAACCAGTTAGCGCTGTATACACTATGCTGTTCAATATCGGCACGAATACTTGCGATCATTTGTGAAGATATATTTACGTAGTTAACATCGTCATAATATGTGCCAAGCATAAATAAACAATGAGCCATAACGGAATTTGAAGAAGGGATAACATTATCGAAAAGTTCCATTTTTCTGGATAAATTGCCTTCAGGCAAATCAACACTATAAAAGAACAGGCCTGATTGAGGATCTATAAAATGATCAATGGCATAGTTCACCAGATCTTTTGCAAGTTTAAGCCAGCCTTCATCAAAAGTTACCTGGTAAAGGTCAATAAATGCCATGGTACAAAATGCATAATCGTCAAGAAAACCATTAATTTCAGCTTTATTTTGTTTATAACTTCGATAGAGACTATGATCTGATCTCAATAAATTATTTTTCAAAAATTGTGCATTTTGAAGAGCTAATTCCAGCCACTGCTTTTCGTCAAAAGTACGGTAAGCATCAATGCAAGCGCTTAGCATCAAAGCATTCCACGAAGTAAGTATTTTGTCATCGGTCCCCGGGCGCGTATGCATGCTGCGTGCCTGTAACATTCTCGTACGCAGCATGGCGATCTTTTCATCAAATTCGCTTTCCGTTAAATTGTACTTATTAAAAATCCGCTTATTTGAGGTATTCAGGAAAAGAACATTTTTCCCATCTTCCCAGTTTCCGGAAGCGTTGACGTTGAAATATTCTTCAAATAATTTGGCATCTTTTCCAAGTATACTTTCTATTTCTGAAGCTTGCCAAACATAATACGCACCTTCCTTTCCTTCGCTGTCTGCATCAATAGAAGAATAAAAACCTTTTTCTTCCGATAACATTTCTCGGATAACAAATTCCATTGTTTCATAAACAACTTTACTGTATAACGGGTTACGACTGGTTTTCCATGCATTACAATAAAGGGAGATTAACTGCGCATTATCATAAAGCATTTTTTCAAAATGAGGAATTTTCCAATTTTCATCAGTTGAATATCGGGCAAAACCTCCCCCAACATGATCGTATATGCCACCCAAAGCCATATTGGTAAGGGTTAGGTTCACCTGCTCCATGGCAGAGTCGTTTTTTGTATAAGAGGCATATTTCATAATAAACTGCCAATCGGAAGGTTTTGGAAACTTTTGTCTTTGTCTGTATCCGCCTTTATGAAGATCGAATAATCTTTCGAGATTTGCGTACATGGTATGGATAACATCCATGCCAATTGATGATATGGGCGATTTTGAAGAAATAATGCTATGCTTGTCCATCTCTGTTGCAAGACGTTTGGCTGTTTCTTCAAAAACATCAGATTTAGAAGGCCATTCTTCACCTAGCTCGGATAAAATTTCTTTTAGCTGGTCGGCTGTAAAATAAGTTCCTCCCCAAAACGGCCGGCCATCGGATAAGGCAAGGCAATTTAACGGCCATCCTCCTGAACCGGTTATCAGCTGAATAGCATTCATGTAAATCTGATCCAGATCTGGCCGTTGTTCTCTATCTATTTTGATGCTTACAAAATTTTTGTTTAAAATATCGGCTACCTCTTCGTTTTCAAAGGATTCACGCTCCATAACATGGCACCAGTGACACGCTGCGTAACCAATGCTGATAAATAACAGCTTTCTCTCCCGCATAGCCTTTTGTAATGCTTCTTTGCCCCATGGATACCAATCAACAGGATTATGCGCATGTTGCTGAAGGTATGGACTGCTCTCATCAATGAGATGATTGGAATATTTAGGCGAATTATCCATTTCACAATGTTTTGTTTCGACAGTATAACAACCCCAAAAGTTAATTGTTATGAATTTTAATTGAATCAAAGTTGTTGTGATAGTATGTTGTTTATTGTGTTTGCAATTTGATTTAATTCAACATAACGTTAATGATCTGTACACTTAATTGATAGATAAACTAACCTGAATTCCTCCAGCAATGGCAAAAACGCCATCACATAGGGTCTCTAGCCTGTTTAAATTAAGATCGGGGGCCGTTACTTTATTAGATTCCATAGTTTTAGATTTACTTACTCCGGAGAGTGAAACGCTCTAATTGAATAACAACTGCGGTTTCCAGAGTTTAAATATATTTTGCGGAACTTTCAATAAAAATAGTTTAATTTGTAGCTGAATAAAAATTAAACACATATGAACCCTCCATGTTTTGCAAACACAAACAGCGTATGTAAATATATTAAGGAGGCTCCATACGACCTTAAACATAAAATTATTTACGTATGAAATATCCCTCCATTGCATTGTCAATATTGGTTTATTTAATCCTGATTACTTCTTGCGATAATAGGAAAGATGTTTGGAATCCGGTTAATGTATTATCCGGATTTACATTACGAAAAGTAAGTCCTTCTGACAGTATTGTTTATAAAAGTGCAAATCAATTCAGTTATTACGATACGTTAAAAGTTAATTTTGCTGCAACGTACAGGCTTACCATGCCTCGTATTTCAGATTGCAAGTTTAATATAACTTATGATCATGCTAAATCCAATTGCAGCCTCAATCAAACTACCCATGAGCTGACGTATACCGGGCTCACAGCCGTTATGGACAGTATCAAGATTGACATCACCGATCCATGGTTGCAACACAAGTATGTTTTCCTTAATATTAATAATAAAGCAAATCTCACTGGTATAGCTATAGCAACGATTTCACAAAAGTTTGTAACAGGTGGGTATGAAATAACAATTGATGCCAGCAAATCATACGATTCGGATGCAAATCTAGGAGGCAAGATTATTAATTATGAATATACCATTGGAAGTTTTCCGGCTGTAAAAATTACAAAACCAATTTATATAGATACCATACCACAAAGTCAGTTTGGTAATACGCCTATACAAGTGAGTGTACAAGATAATGACAACGCATTGAATTCTGCCACTATTCAGTTTAATGTCGGTCTGTCCGATAACAACCAGCATATATATCCTGTTGCTGTTATCGGGACTCAGGTTTGGATGGCTGCCAATCTGATGACTACTAAATATAGCGATGGCACTGGAATTATTAACAGATCCGATAGCGCCACGTGGTCCACTACTACCACCGGAGGTTATGGAACAGGTAACGGGATTCTATATAACTGGTATGCAGTAACAAATACAAAACATGTTTGTCCCACAGGATGGCATGTACCTAACATGAATGAGTGGAATACCTTAATTACCTATTTGGGCGGACCCGGAACATTTGGTCCTAAAGTAAGGAATTCCAACTGGTCTGGCAATAATTCAAGCGGTTTTTCAGCAAGCAGCACAGGTGTGATAGCCGGAGCTGGGGTATACACTGCCAGTAGCGTTGACGGTTATTGGTGGTCTACATCAACATCGGACGACACCCACGCTGTACAGCTTCACCTGTCGAACATCGGAAATGACGGACTTCAGAATGGTGTTAAGACGGATGGAAATGCGGTTCGTTGCTTGAAGGATTAAGAGCAACCATATTTCTTGAAGATATACAATAAGTCATATTAAGTCCCTATGGGACTTTTATTGTTTTATATTTATTGATTATCCTGCAAAAATTTCGATCCTAACGGAACCCAGTAAAATTAATAAGGTCTGCTAAAATATTACTTCTAATTTATTGCCTACCTTCTTTCGGTGAATACGGAAGTTCATAAGACTGAGCCGTTTTACCTGATCGTCTTCATAGAAATATTGAATGATATCTCTGCCATCCTTATCCACGAACGAAACCAATTTACCATATGCCTCAAATCTTATAAAAACTTCATTGATTGATGGTAATGGT
Source organism: uncultured Bacteroidales bacterium (assembly GCA_964478555.1). Classification (GTDB taxonomy): domain Bacteria; phylum Bacteroidota; class Bacteroidia; order Bacteroidales; family JAAUTT01; genus JAAUTT01. Next base: position 9,838 of record CAYZNC010000080.1, read on the forward strand.
TGCAGGTGATATCCCTTAGCAACAATGGTTTCTTCTATTGCTTTTAAATGAAGTTCAGCATCTGTAGTTTTAAAGCAGTGTACCCAATCGAGGTATTTTTCCCTTTCTTTAATTAATTCCAGATAACCTTTTAAGTCTTTGTTCTTGAGTATTTGGTAAATATCAGCATAAAAGGCATAAAGCTCTTTTTTCAATGCATCTTTATTCTCTTTTGTGAGGTTTACGGAGTTTTTCCAACCATCAATTTCGGGGATATTCTTAACTTCAAAGGTATCACTATGTTCAAAAAACGATAGGTTAGAAATTTTTTCACATATCGTTTTATTATTCAAATTATGCGAAGAAATAGTTTTATCATTAAAGTTTTTACTGATATCCCTTTTCGGATTGTGCAAAAAAAGAATCTCCACAGCTGCTCGCAAGAGTTTTTCTTTTTTAAATAAAGGGTACATTTTAATGGTGACATTATTAACCCCGTTTTTTAAGAAAGAATTAATTTGCATGGTACAATCATTACTCCCTTCTTCATAATCAGCAATCGAACGGAATGCAGAAATATCATTGATAAAAACTTCATACTGACACTCTCTGCTCGACGTATTCATCCAATAGATCGATTTTGAATAGTCTTTATTGGTATTTGTATCCATATTGGTTGATTTGCTTTGCCCACTACAATTGATATTCATTAGCAGCACACCCACAACAGACGCAATAATAAAAAAGAATTTATTCATGGTGTACTAATAAAACATTTCCAATTGTTTACTGCCTTTGGGCAAATATAAAAGGGTGGCTGTGGTTGAAATAGTATAGGCACCAGCTTGTTGTTCCTCTTTTGTTTCAAAGTATTTAACCTGTAAAATATCATCCATTTCATCTTTTGTAAGTAACATTGCTAATTTACCATTACCACAAATAACCATTTCATAATCTTTAATAGGTAATACTTCACGCCCAAGTATGGTAGGGTCAAAAGTTTCATCGCCTGAGGCAGATTGTATTATATTATCTTCTGTTAGATATACCATGTCAGAATTTGGATAAAGATGAAGACGTGATTTCTCAAATCCAACAGCGTCACACTTGACCATATATTCCCGAATCGCATTGTAACGTTTTATTACTAACTCTTCAAGATTTGATATTTTGCGCAAATCACTCGCTCCCGTTAACCTGGAACTATAATCAAAAGGCAGAGTTGCTTCAATGGTATTACTTGTCGCATAATGCGCTAATTGCTGTTCTTCAATATTTTTGGGTAGGGATAGTTCTTCACCTATAATAGATGCCTTTTGCAAAGAATCATCCTTATTCGACAAGTAAACGGGTTTGATATTTACCCATGCATCCTTTGTAATGTAGGGTTTCCCCTTCATAGGATACACGTCAACACTATAAGTGTGTTTGCCGCTTTTCATCAAGCAATCGTTAATGGGGTAAAGCATGCTTTCACCACCATCGCGTACAAAATGAAATCCCAATGGAATGTCGTCTACCCGCACCAATACCCTGCAGGCTGACTTGTTAATTTGAAGGTAGTACATTGGTTTTGTTTTGTAGTCCGTGAGAAGCGAGAATTCATGCTTTGCTATCTGTTCAAGTTCTATTTTTTGTTCTTTCATGGTCTTGATTTGTCCTTGATTTTGTGAATTATTTTGAGCTTGGCATTTGGTAAAAACCAAAAATGTTATAAAAAATATAATTCTTTGTTTCATACGTTAGTTTTTAGGAAGTAAATATATTTTTTTATCCAAGATAGGAGTTGGTCCAATCAATTTAAATGGCGTTGAAGATTCAAAACCCGAAGAGGCTTTTTTATTTTTTCTAACTCTACTTATTGTAGCTTTTCCGGTAACGGTAATGATAAGACCATCAAAAGTGATTCCGAAACCAATAAAAGGACCTCCAATACTATCAATGCCATATTTCCCTGAAAAACTTACACTGGTTTCGGCTTTCGCTTCAGCGTCCAGTCCCGCTGCTATAGAAGATCCCTGATTCCCTTTCACTTCAATGGTGCTTACTTCAATCCCCAGCTTAATACCAAGTTCTATTCCTAAACCCACTGTAGTAGTGCTTTCGATTTTAGCTTCGGTCTCTTCTCCAAGGTTTATTTCGCCCTTACAACTGATTTCACCAAAAGCATAGAGATTGAACCATAAATCTGATTCAATTTTAATTTTACCATCACTTAAATATTTCACAACAACTTTTAGTCCACGATTGGCCTTTTCGATTGCTGTGATAACTTGACCAACGACCGGTATAAACTGAGATGCAGCTACTAAATCGATACCCCCTTTGGCCTTGACTAACGGAGTAAAACCAAAACTGATAGTACCTTCACGTACCAAATCTAATTTGTTTTTTGCAACAATAAACTTCCAACTGCCACTAATAGAAACTTCCGGATTAGAAATTTCCAAAAAAACGGGACTTTTCAACAAACTATGCATTTGGGGGGTAAAGTTGCTGGCTTTTGGGAGATTGTCTTTTCCTGAAATTGAATCAAGACCACTTTTAATTTTACCCAATAGGCCTATAATTCCCTGTACCCTATTTTCAAATTCCTTATTTAATGAAGATTTTTGGCCATCATTGAATTCCGCTTCAAGTTTAAATCCAATATTGATATCACTGATGTTAAGGTGACTCATTTCTTCATACTCTTTGGCCTTTTCCTCATGTTTTTTGAATGAAGCTCCTTTGGGCATTCCGGCATGCGAATAGGAGTTAGGTTGTTCTCCTATAGTAAGTTCCACAGTCCATTCAATATCAGGATATACTTTAATAGCCAATATTTTGCTATGTCTGCAAGTATCAAATGACAGATCGTGGATTTGTTCAAAATCTTCAATTTTAGGCCAGAGATATACAAGTATAGCCCCAGGAACATATTTCGCTCCCAGTCCATATTCATATTCTACCTCAAATTTGCATTTCCCTTTATTATCGATAGAGATGGAAGGGTGGTTGCCTTTGTTGATAATAAGTGACTTATGACCAGTATGTAATCCTGTTTTACATTTTTTTGTATCGTAGTTTGCCAGTTCAATGTCAAAGGTTTTTTTCCCCCCTATCATAATAACTGGCCTCACATTGGTACTTCTGGTTTCATCAAAAGCAACAATTTCTGTTTTTTCTGTTTTACCAGCTTTCCCTTTTTTCCCCTTTTCTCCGGTTCCGTAAGAAACCGTTATTTTTGTGTATTTACAAGGAAGAAAGTTATTTTCAACAATATCTAAATTGCCCACTACAATGGGTTGCAAAGGAAAAGTAGATATTTTTTGTACTGGTTTGTAAGAATCTTGTATCAGATCTGCTTTTTCGCTGTGTAATAAATTCTTGTCATGATAAAGATCAACTTGCAATTTATCCTTGTGGGCGGTACCCAGAAAATCTTTACTGACCATGAATGGGAAATCGCATGCATTATCAATAACGGTCTTGGTAAGGATCATTTCGTGTTTTCCTGTATGCACTTTTAAGATTAGCTGTTGTCCATTGAGTCCAATCATTTCGAACATGGCAATGGCAAGTGTATTAACTTCCAGAGGCTCGTTTTTATCTTTTGCCTCGTAATTCCAGTCGCCCCATTCCATCTTTATGACCTTGATTTCACTTGGGGGGACAAACTTAATAGAACCAACTAAATTTCTTGCCCACAAAGGTTGGTTGTTGTCTTCATCCTGAGCGGCCTTGCTATATGAAGGTAAAGAAGCAGGGCTTGACAAAAAAGACCAGCTATCTTTTTGTAATTCAACCGTAACCTCTACCTCTGAACCGCAGTACCAATTAGGTAAGAAAAGCAACACGGTGTCCTTTTCAGTAGCTTGGGTTACTCCTTTACAGGTCCATAAATATTTGTCTCCATTAAGCTTACCTGAATAAATAGCCTGCAACTCCACCCTAACAGCTTTGTTGGCAGTTGCTTTCTTTATTTTATTCAGCAGTTTAATGGTTAACGTCTGTTCCATAGTTAAGTAAACATATTTGTTTTAGATCTCGTCAAACTGAATCTTCTGGGTTTCCTTGGCCCCCGGTTGCGATAGCGGATTTATAGCTGCCATCATTCCTTTTGAACTAGCATTCATTTCTTCAGGTGCTACGGTAGCCACCTGGCCATGATAAGCGAATTTTATTTTCCCCGGCACCGAACAAATGTTGCATGTTCCTTCCGATTCTTCCGTAAGCATATTCAAGCCAGCTTCAGTTACATCGAGGTCCTCAAAGACTTTATCCCATTGTACCTGCGCCATACAAGGTGGCTTGGAGCTTGGAGGAGTATACTTGGGATCGTTACAGACGCCAAAGTTCATGTTGACAACGGTACAGTCTTTGACGGTTGCAACTATCTTGCCGCCATTGGCCTCCACCAATGTCTGACTCGTAATGGTAAGAGGAATAGCCGTAGCAGGCGTGTTACACGCCAAAGATTTATCGCAGTAAACAGTTGCCCCCTGGCAAATAATGTGTTTTTCACTCATAGCAATGTGTTTTAATCAAGCAAATAAGCCAAAGCACGTCCAATTAGGGATTTGTTTTGCTTGTTTTTATTTTTCACTAATTTTAATAATTCCGTATCTTTCTCAGGTTGAATAGTTTTTTCGGATAAATGATACGCTTCAAGTTTTATTTCAAAAAGTTTATGGCCTCCCTGGTGTAAAATGAAATAACCTGTCATAGAATCAATTACATTGGTTTCTTTTTGTAATTCATAAGTCACTTCATAACGCCCTTCCACTATTTTTTCGTTCGCTTGCGGATCGAATAATCTTCGTGGGAAAAGCTCGCCTGGTGTATATTCCTTACTCATTGATCCAAGCTGAAGTATTACAAAAACATCGGAATCTTTATCTTTCAGGCTTTCTTTATCAACCGATTGCTGGCAATCGAATTCCTGGGGATCTGCAAAAGGCGCTAAATGTATAAGACGCTTGAAATTGATCGTGTCCGATCGGTAATTAAGTTCAAAAAACTGAGAGAAAAAGAGGTCGCCGAGAACGATCATATTAACTTTTTCCTTATTCATCAGTGCTGATTCTGTTGCTTCGATATATTTTCTGGCTTCTTCGCCTTTAAAATAGCGTTCAATTTTTACTCTTTGTTCTTTCCATCTTGCTAATATATTGTCTGTTCTGAGGGTATAGATTAAGCCTCTTTTATCGGTCAAAAGTGTTAGTGGATAGAAGGCTTTGTTACATTCCACAGCAAGTTGAATAGCATGTTCGTCGGCCAAATTACGGTTCAGAACAAGATTGTGTTTGAATAAATGGAAAATTGAATAATTACTTTCGAACTCACCGCAATATTGTACAATGGCATTAAACTGAACACGCTGAGGGTCGTTGTTACCTTCGTCGATATAAAGATTAACCCCATATTCCCTGGAACTAAGCTGAGGGTTATAGGTTAGGGAAATTGGTTCTTTACTCGACATTACCATAGGTTATGATAATTTTATTTTTTTTGCCTTGCTCTTGGTAGCCACTTCTTTACCGGATGATAGTGTTAGGTTATCTTTGGTGCTCTGAATATCAACCTTTTCAGCAACACATTCGAATTTTTTGGTGTTTAGGGAATATTCGTCACTTATTTCCATATCCAATTTTTTTGCACGGGCAGTAATTCCGTCAGTCGCATTTGCTTTAATAGTTGCACCTGATTCCAGCGTTAGTTTATCCTGAGCGAGTATATCGATATCTTTTGCGCTAAGTGTAATCTTGCCAAGTGCAGTGATATTAATATTTTTCCCTTTGGAATCGATTTGTACCTTATTATCGTTTTTGTCTTTGATCGTAATTCCCCAATTTCCGTTTTCATCGTCATTCAGCTCAATGATGTGCCCGCTGCGTGTCTGAATGGCTTTGATATCATTGTTATTACTTTTGAAATTAGCGGGTTTCATATTTCCATGGTAAACGCTACCTATTACAAATGGAATTTCGGCATTGCCGCCCTCGAAACTCACCATTACCTCCTCGCCTTTTTCAGGGATAAAGTACATACCTTTACTACTGCCAGCATAGGGGACAACAATTCGCAACCATGGTGTTACAGTGTCTCTTTGCCAATATAGCCGCACTTTTACGCGACCGAGACCGTCAGGATCGTTATTATCCTCCACCACACCGGCTTGTGCCTCGCTCTTTGGGGTCAAGGCGGGATTTGAAAACGGAGAAGCCTTCACATCTGATGCTATGGCTGTAAATGTATTATGATAATTACCTCCAATACTAAAATGATGATCAACGGAACATACCGTATAATTGCCATACTCGCGAGCATCGAATCCCATTATTTTGATTGTTGCTCCGGGAACAATAGAGGGATTGGTACTGGAACCATTGAATTTAACTTGATTTGCAGCGGCCCCCTCAACGGTAGTTTTGGCAACATCGTCAAGTTGTCTTTTCAGGGATTCTCCGTCGAAATGAAGAAGAATTCCATTTTGGGGAGCCTGCCATGTTTTTGCAGCATTATCATACACCTGTTTGCTGGTCCCTGATATGCCCGGTTGTACTGATTTTGTGTTGATATTTTGTGTTTGGTTATCTGAGTAAGAATGAGCGATGAACTGTCTTACTACTGATGATGATTGCATAACATAATCGAAAGTCTGGAGATCACTGCCATAAATCAATGTAACTTCCAATTGTTTATGACTACCAACTACCATTTCAGATCCATCGTAATATAACCATTCGCCAAAACGGCATGCCATACGGTTGACAAAGCCAAACGCTGTTTCGTTATATTGCACAATATAAGAAAGCCTTGGATCGTGAGATGGTTTCACCGTTACTTTCAACAGATTACTTGCTGGTCCCTGAATGGCCTTATTAATAATATCCGAAAATGACATGTTCAGGTATGATTGGCTCGATTGACCATTTTCCAGTAATATGGTAGGGCTGTATCCCTCAAACACTATGATCTGGCCCTGACCGGAATGGCCAGAAGCAATTGCCCGAACCGAAGTGATAATACCCTTGAAGTTTGAGCTTTCGCTCGCGTTATTGCTGAGTTCGGTTTTAAAAGTCTGGCCTATCTGATTAAGCGAATCACTACCAAGTCCCAGCGGGTCATTTTCCAGACCTTCGCCAGAGAAACGAGCCTGAAAATAATGATGGCCGTGAATGGACTGACTCAATTCCAATGACATACAACCCTGTACAAGGTTGTCGCCAATTTCTACCAACAGATCTGTATGGGTTATCATGAGCTATGTGTATCGTTCATATTCAAAATATTGTATAGACTGTAGACATTTAGATTGTTAGACTGTAGATGTTCTCGTACATTACTAATAGTCTATCGGACTACAACCTAAATGGCTTAATTGTTGGACAATAATTGTCCATTTCAAATGTAACAATTTATTAAAATTATTAATCCAAATTATAGACGCGTTTTAACAATATGGTCCCAATTTTAACGATATTTTATTTTGATCATCCGCCATACAATTCTTTTTTATCACTTACTAACTACTGTTAATAATGAGGTTAGTTTTGGATATGGCAACATCAGGTTAATTTCAACGAAAAAATTGGTTTATTTTCTGAGATGAATACTTAAACCAAGTTATTTAATATCCAACATTTGAATGCTTTAATATGGAAAATTTACATTTTAAAATGCAATTGCTTTTTTATGATTAACAGGAATCTACAATAGTTAAGCTAAGTTATAGATAATAAATTAATTAGTATAAATCCAATGACCGAATTGTAGTTGATACATTTTTTCGAACACCTGCTTTATTTTGAATGATATCTGATTATCTTTGCAATGTTTTGTAGTATTTTAAACGAGCTAAACTATTACTGAAATGTATATCAGACTCACAAGAAGGTTATGCTATGGTAACTGGATCAGGTTTCGGCTTTTGTTGATTTTTGTAATTTTGATAGCCGCAGGTTTACCCGTATTTTCACAAGCACCACAGGATTCAGTTGTTATTTATAATGCCGGCAATAATCCTAAAATAAGATATGCCAAAATTCTGGGAATGGTCCCTGATAGTATTTGTTGTCTTCAATTGTATGAAGTAATAGATAAATGGGCTGTTTTCATCAATACTCATCCTCAAAAACTGAAGCAACAATACGAATGTGTTTTTGTACAATTTATTTATTATCTTGCCTATAATACCAAAACACCATCGGATTTAAAAGGGTTATACAACGATGCTAAAACTTACCGTTTTAAAAATCCAAATTTTCTTCAAACCGGTGATATTGTTTTTTGGGGCGAGAATTTACAAAACCAGACAAGGGTAGCGATATTTTTGCAAAATAATATAGTTGTGTATCCAAATCCGGATGGAAATTTAAATTTTGCTTCTTTTGAAAGTATCAAAGAAAAGAATGCCGTAGTTTTAGCCAAAATTCTGAAAAATGAATAAAGAAGAGGCTCTGGAGATTATTAATGAGATTAATGCAATACCTGGCAATGTAAAAGGTGAAGTAATTATTGCAGGGTTGACAAATGCCGGGCTCAATCCAGATGATATCAATACAAAAAATGATGGTAGTTTTAGCAGACCTTACCGTAAGGATATTTTAAAAATGGCTGCCGTTGAAGACGATTATGATGACTATAAGTTAAATATTGTATTGTCGCGAAACGGAGTTTACGATTTATTGCCCGAAGGTTTTTGCCATAAACAGGAGCCAGCCACAAGCAATACAAAAGTTTTTTCTGATTATTACAAAAAGAGAAAAAAAGAAGAAGAAATTGCACGAAAATTTTTTTCACCGATTGAAGGGGAATTAGTAAACCAACTCGTTACACTTGAACAAAAGGAACAAGAGCTTTTATATAATCCGTCCTCCACTTTTTATGATTTTCTGGCCGATTTTTGGATGATTGATAATTTGCCTCAACCTTATGAAAGCATTTTACTTCACCTTCTACCCTATGTTCAAACCATTGCCGGTAATTTTAAATTAATATGCAAATGTATGCAGGAGTTATTTAAAGTACCTGTTGATTATAAAATGGAGCACAGATCGCTGTCTTTTGCCGACAACAAGGAAACTGGCATGGGGCAGGCAAAACTTGGTCGTAACTTTATGGCTGGCGCATTTGCACATGCATTGCCATGTGTTGTTATTTCTATAGGGCCTGTGAAAAGCAACCAATTAAGTGATTTTCTGGAAGGAGGAAAAATACATCAGTTTCTTCAGAAATTCTACAGCTATACTGTTCCTTTTGACGTGGATGTTGAAACTAAACTAATCTCTGAAAAGTTCGTAAAAGCTGAAGGCGACGCTACGTTTGGTGTGATGGGTTATTCCTCCAGTTTATAAAGTCGATAAATGATGAAAACATTATATAATAATACTAAATCAATATCAGCATGTTAAAAGAAAGTTTAGTTCTGTTTATAGTAGGAACTATTATTTTGGCTCTTCACAAAGGTACAAAGGAGTTATTTGGTGCGAATCGGAAAAAAGTACTGATCTATTTTTTATGCAGTATTCTCGTTTTCGCCTTAATAGGATTGCTGACTATCGAAAAGTTATTTTCAGGATCGCTTCTTACCAATTTTATCATCATGGAAAGTCTTATGTTGGTATTTGGTATCATACATCTCTGGGTCATCGGCAATCTTTTTGAGTGGGAAGAAGAAAATAAAAGTATCACACAGTTAATATTTACCTTGGTAACTGTTTTGTATAGCTTAATTGGATTTATTAATGTTTCCTATTTTCTGGGAACACCCACATTTACCTATTATTTTTCAAGTATAGCTTTAACTTTTTTCATTGGTTACTTTTACAGGGTTAAATGGGATAAAACCATACAGTTTCCCGATCCTTTTTTCCTGAAATGGTATTATCCGTTGACCCGCACAGTTTCACTGCCTGAACCAGACGCATTACGTAACCCGCGCATAGTTTCTCTTTTAATGGACAAAACCCTGAATTCAGCCAAATCAACTATTTTTAAGGCTAAAGCCCCCGAAACCATGAGCTTTGGAAAATTTTTCTTTTTGTTCATCAATGATTATAATCTTCGTACTCCCGAATCACAAATCTCATACAAGGACGGCAATAATCAGGCTTATGGCTGGTATTTTTATGTAAAGCCAAATTTCCTTGGAATTACACGTAACATTAATCCCGAACTAACTGTTCACGCGAACAGGATTAAAGAACACAGTACAATTGTCTGCATCCGGGCGAAATGATAAACAGTATTAAGTAATTGGACAAGAGGGTAGCTTCGTCATACAATCAGCAAGAGAAGTTGAGGGCAAATGTTTTGGTAACACTGGGAAAGCAAGGCGTAATTGTGTTAACTTTTAGTGAATTTTGG
>CAYZNC010000081.1:0-20134 GCA_964478555.1 uncultured Bacteroidales bacterium
AAAAGTCAACTTTCTCGCAAAGGTCGCAAAGACCGCAAAGTTAACTTACAGTATTTTAACTCTTTGCGATCTTAGCGTATTCTTTGCGTGCTTTGCGTGAAACAAGTAATTCGACTTTTGAGACAATCTCCTCTGGTTTCATATAAATTAAAACTTTACAACCGAATTTAAGGAGTTAAAATAATTACAGGACATCATATAATAATTCTGGACGTTGAGCGTAGTCGAAACGAACTTTGATCTTTGAACCTGAAACTTTGTACTGCTTACGACTCTTTACTTACTACTTACGACTTATTTTTCTCCACAAATATTCTTGCATCCACTACGGTAATCCTATCCTTGGAGCCGATTAAGGGATTTAAGTCCAGTTCTTTTATTTCTTTGGCAAAGCGTAGCAGGCTCGACAAGCGGACAATGGTATCAGCAAAGCGCGTTTCGTCAATTCCTTCCTGTCCTCTGGTGCCTTTTATAATTTTGTAGCTTTTCAGCGACCGGATCATCGAAAAGGCTTCTTCATAAGTCAGTGGAGCCAGTCCCGAAGAAAGATCTTTGAGCACTTCCACAAATATTCCGCCCAAACCGCAAAGGATTACATGCCCGAAACCGGGTTCGTATCGAGCTCCGATGAATAATTCCTTTCCTGTAAGCATCGGTTGAATCATTACTGCAGTGGCTTCAGGAAGTGCCATAAGGTGATCGAATTCAACACTCAGGTGGCGGTGTGTTTTAATATTTAAGGCTACACCACCAATATCGGACTTATGCACGGGCCCCACAACTTTGGCGACTACGGGATAGCCTAGTTCATTAGCTGCTTCGAGAATTTCTTCCCTGGAAGATGACACTGCTTCGTTTACCACATCAATTCCTGCAAGACTCAGCATTTCCCTTATTTTAAGCGGTGGAATATAGCCTGAATCCAGATCGTTTATAATGTTAAGGATGCCCGGAATATCAACGCCATTGAGCATAATTTGCTCATTGGCCGGCTTTGGCGTATCGATTACCTTTACCAGGGCAGAACCTAACAGCACCTCATCAGGAAAATTGATATGACCTTTTTCAATGAAAAACTCCACTTCTTTTTTAGCAGTTATAAGGGAGGGCAATATGGGAAATATAGGTTTTTTACAATCGTACATTTTACGGTGCAAAACTTCATAAGTGTCGAAAACTTCCACCAGACCAGGGCTTCCGAAAATAACCATCATGGCATCTATGTTTTCAAGGTTTTCGCAATAATCAATAACGAGTTCCATTTGTCTGGCGGTGCCTGTTGCCAATAAATCAATCGGGTTTTTAACGGATGCGCCTGGTTCTAAATTTAAGCTTAGTTCGGGTGCTTTAATTTCAGGAATTTCAAGGCCTCCTTTTGCTAGGGCATCGGTAAGCATCACTGCAGGCCCCCCCGCATGGGTGATGATCGCAATGTTTTTCCCTTTGAGTTCTTTATGCATAAAAATGGAAGCTACCGTTGTTAACTCTTCGCGTCCGGAGCAGCGAACTATTCCTGCCTTGCGAAAAAGAGCTTCTACTGCCAGATCGGAACTTGCAATGGCCCCCGTATGTGATGCGGCCGCCCGACTCCCGGCTTCAGAACAACCTGCTTTGATGGCGGCTATTTTACATCCCTTGCGTATCAGCGACGAAGCATGGTAAAGCAAACTATCGGGTTTTTTAATACTTTCAATGTATAATAGCTTTACACGCGAACTGGTTTTCGGATCGAAACTTTCATCAAAATACTGCAATACATCTTCAACACCAACCTGAGCACCGTTACCCACCGAAAAAATAGAAGAAAATCGCAATCCTTTGGACATTCCAGACTCGAGGATGAAAATTGCGGTTCCTCCGGAACTTGAGATCAGGTCGCACCCCTGGGGATCAATTACCGGAATAGGTAATGTGAAAAGACTGTGATGCTTTGCCGTAAGTATACCAATGCAATTGGGCCCAATCAAACAACCATTGACACTGTTTACACGGTCAACCATAAGCTTTTCCAGCTGAGCGCCTTCCGCATGCAATTCGCTGAAGCCGGCGGCTATGACGATAAATGCACGGGTGTTTTTTTGCAGGGCCAATGTATCAATTGCTCCGGGACAATCCTTTGCCGGAATGGATAATATAGCCAGATCGGTATCAGGCAGTTGGCTAATATCAGCAACCCAGGTAGTACCTGTTACTTCCGTTTTTTTAGTATTAACTACATAAATAGTACCGGAGAATCCTCCATCGATGATGTTTTTAAGAATTTTACCCCCCGGCTTATGAATATTGCCTGATCCTCCGATGATAGCAATGGATTTCGGACTCAAAAGCTGTTCGTTAATCATATTTGAATCTCAGTATTTATAAAAAATGGTAATTATTTAGTTAATAGACTGTAGACTATTAGACCGTAGGAAATGAAAAGAATGAAGGAATTAAAAAATAGTTTACTTTTTTCTAAATTTCTAACAGTCTATAGCCTAAACAACCTAAATAGTTATAAAAAATGTAAACATGTAAATAACTAATACTACCTTTGTATCCTCTACACCTTCTAGCCTGTTTTCAAAATTACGAATATTTATTTCAACCGACAAAATATTCGGTTGAAGTATAATGCAGGAATGTAGAAGTTTATTGGGCGAATCTGCTCCTAATGTTCAAAAAAATCCGTAACTTCAGTGTAATTGAAGAGTAGTAATTATTCAATTTGCAGTACATGATGAAAGATATAGTGAAGAACGAGAGTACCCAGGTTAATTCATACGTTTGGGATGATATAACGATTCTCATTGCAGAAGATATAGATCTGAATTTCTTATATTTGAAAGGATTGTTTAAATCAACAGGAGCCACCGTACTCCGGGCTCACGATGGGAAAGAAGCAGTAGAACTGTGCCTAGGTGATGCTAAAATAGATATTGTTTTGATGGACCTTCAAATGCCGGTGATGAATGGTTATGAGGCCACACGCAGAATAAAAGCGTTTCGACGCGAAATACCTGTTATCGCTCAAACTGCCTATGTGCAAAGTGAGGACCGGGCGCATGCGGTAGCTGCTGGCTGTGACGATTTCATTGCAAAACCAATTTCCAGCGAAGAACTGTTTAAAAAGATTGAACATTTACTTCAACAAAAAAAAGAAATACTCTCCATGTAATTAATAACAGTTTTGTAAATAGATAATTACATATTTTTCTTCATCATACTTTAGCATTTATTGAAAAAAGCTTTTAATTTTACAGCCTCATAAAACAGCCGGATATCATTAAAACGTTTAACTTAAATTTATTTGTTATGAAAAAGGTATTATTCCCTATAATCTTCATTAGTTTGGTTAACATCAGTATTTTTGCTCAAAATAAGCAAGGTTCGCTGGCAATAGGAGGGACGTTCAATCTTGACGTTCAAACTCAAGCGGATAAGGCTAATAACACTACCACTGACGGCCCCACAATAACTACTTTCAAATTAGTTCCTACTGCTGAATATTTCATAACTGATAAATTTTCAGTAGGTATGGGAATCGGGTATGACAATGTTAGAACGAAAACTGTACCAAACCCAAATACAACAGTCATTACAAATTCAGGCTGGCCGGTAATAATGCCTTTCGCGAGAATGTACTTCCCTATGGGTGAAAAAGTTAGTATATTCGGTCAGGCATCTTTCGATATCGAACCCGGGTCGACAAAAACTAAAACGACCACTGCAAACGTAACAATCTCAACCAAGGAAAATGATTTCTTTATTCAGGCCGGTATTACTCCGGGGATTTCATTGTCTCTCTCAAATACAATTGCAATAGACGCCAGCTTTGGTTTTATTGGCCTTACATATCATAATGTCAAACAAGATGCCAACAATTCAACAACCACTACCAATGCTACTTTCAAAGTAGATCCTTCAAGTTTTATCTTTGGTGTTAAATTCTTTATTTTCTAATTTATTTTATTTATCCGGCTGTTTTATTTTTTAGGTTACGAGAAAAGTATGTTAACATCTTTTATATCGATGTTTAAATCACATAATTGAATTGTATCTTTACCATGAAAGAATCTAAGCATGCGTACCGAAAAAGATTTTCTTGGTGAACAACAATTACCCGACGATGTCCTTTATGGGATACACTCGCTGAGGGCGAAAGAAAACTTTCCCGACCACACATCATTTCATATGGAATGGTATAAGGCCACTGCACTCGTAAAGCAAGCCTGTTATATCACTTATCGGAATTTTAAAAGGGCTGCCGAATCGCAATTACCATCCAATCAATTTATGAATGATGCTGTTATTGGTGCTTTGGAACAAAGTGCCATTGAGGTTTCGCAAGGAATGCATTCGGAACATTTTATAGTACCAGCCGTTCAGGGTGGGGCAGGAACCAGTATAAATCTCAACGTAAATGAAATAATTGCCAACAGGGCACTCCTTATACTTGGCCATAAACCGGGAGATTACAACATTATCGATCCCATTGAGCAGGCCAATATATATCAGTCTACCAACGATGTTATTCCTACTTCGTTAAAAGTAGCAGTTATGCAGCTTTTAACGTTGCTGGAAGAAAGCATTAACAACCTGCGCGGAAAGGTTGAGGAGATTGAAAAGAAACACCGGAATACCTTTAGGGTTGGTTATACCCAAATGCAGGAAGCTGTTCCAACCACTTATGGAAGGCTTTTCAGCACTTATTCCGATGCTTTGTCGCGCGATTGGTGGCGGGTGTCCAAATGTTTCGAACGCATTAAGGTTGTTAACCTTGGTGGGGGAGCCATTGGTACCGGTCTTTCCATTCCTCGTTTTTTTATCATGGAGGTGGTGCAGGAACTTCAAAAGTTAACGGGTCTTCCGGTTACCCGGGGTGAGAATCTTCAGGATACAACCGCCAATTTGGATTCGCTGGTGGAAATACATGCCATATTAAAAGCCCATGCCGTGAACCTGGAAAAGATGGTTGGGGATATTCGGCTACTGGCTTCGGATATTGCAGGTTCGCAGGAACTTGAAATTCCCAAGAAACAAGTGGGTAGCTCCATTATGCCGGGTAAGATAAATCCCGTAATTCCTGAGTTTGTAATCAGTGTTGCCCATAAAGTGTATGCCAACGATATTTTAATTTCCTCTCTTTGCGCTCAGGGTTGCCTGGACCTGAACGCATATCTTCCTTTGATAGGTCATGCCTTAATCGAAAGTCTTAAACTTCTGTTGGCGGCGGATGAAACTGCAAAAACCAACCTGATCGCAGGCATAAAAATCAATTCCAAAATCGCAGAATCACGCTTGTTTCATAGTCCTGCCATTACCACAGCCCTTAGTCCGTATATCGGGTATCATAAAGCTGCGGAACTGGCAAAGGAAATGAAGACTTCCGGTGTTGATATTTTTGAGGCTAATCAAAAGCTTCAATTATTGGACGAAGCTCGTTTGAAGCAAATACTGGAGCCGCAGAATTTGCTGAAGATTGGGTATTCGATAAGGGAGTGAGAAGTTCCAAGTTTAAAGTACAAAGTTCAAAGTACGTTTCGACTGTGCTCAAGGTGTGGACTAAGTGAGTATACAGACCGCACCCTGAGCGGAGCCGAAGGGTTAATGAAACTACGAGTTCAAAGTGTAGTTATTCTTCCTGTTTTGGAGATTTAAAGCCTGCTATTTTAGTACGATTGAGCTGTTCGAGTTCTTCTTGTTTGGCTTTTTCTAGTTGTTTGAGGTATTCAAAAATGAGTTCTATTTTTTTATCATGTTCAATATCATTTCTTTCCAACTCTTCCAGTTTATTTAAGATATCTTTATGAGTTAGTGTTAGCCTGCGCATTTTGCTGAACAAACGAATGATTTGGATATTGACCTTAATAGCATTTTCACTATTTAAGACAGTCGATAATTGAGCAACGCCATCTTCCGTAAATGCGTAAGGTGCATAACGAAGTCCCATTTTATCATCATTGGAGGTGACAAATTGGCTCCTCCAATCTTTAAATTCCTGTTCGGTTAACTCGAACATAAAATCTTCCGGAAAGCGTATCATGTTTCTTTTTACTTGTCTTTTCAAGTATTTCGTTTCTACTCCGTAAAGCTCAGCCAAATCCCTATCAAGCATTACTTTTACATTCCTGATAACATATATTTTACTCATTACAACTTCGTCAGGGATTGCGATACTTTTTATTGATTCACTCATATTTTATTGTTTTACAGTTACAAAAATATTATTTCTTTCTTTGGTTTTGTTTTGAAGGTCGGAAATTCTGATCTCCAAAAATTAAATCATTGATTATCTTAGTTCTATTTAAAGGATGGTATTTTTCCAATTTGCTTTTTGCTTTGCAGGTTTTCTAGGTTGTTCGTCTGGTATCGTTCTGCAGAGCATACATATTAATGCCCGGCTATGTATTGGCCTCTTAAAACACAGAAACCGGGCCGCCCCGGGTTTTCTGTAAATTCTTATTTTCCCGATATTAGCGGTATTTCTATTAGCAGTTAGGAAACCGCAACTTAAAATGACAAAGTTGTAAACTTGGCCGGGCTCTGTTACTCATTCTTCGCCTAGCATGGGGGCTGCCTGGATCTGAACGCATATCTTCCACTAATAGGCCATGCCTTAATTGAAAGTCTGAAGCTACTATTGGCTGCCGATGAAACTGCTAAAACCAATCTGATTGCAGGCATAATAATCAATTCCAAAGTTGCAGAATCACGCTTGTTTCATAGTCCGGCCATTACCACCGCCCTTAGTCCGTATATCGGGTACCATAAAGCAGCGGAACTTGCCAAGGAAATGAAAACTTCCGGTGTTGATATTTTTGAAGCTAACCAAAAGCTTCAATTTTTAGACGAAGCTCGTTTGAAGCAAATACTGGAGCCGCAGAATTTGCTGAAGATTGGGTATTCGATAAGGGAGTAGTCGCATTTGTTAAGGTAAAAAGTACTAAGTAAAATGTGTATAATGAAAGGCTAACTGCTAAAAGCTAATAGCCAAAGTATGACAACAAAAAAAGCCACCCTTTTCGAGTGGCCTTTTTCATTAATGAACATTTACGTTATAAATTAAGGTATTTTTTTATTGTTTAACAATTTCTTTAATCGAAATACCTTGTGGGGTTTCTATACGGATTAAATAGAACCCTGGTGCAATGCCATTTAAGTTCAATTCGGTTACCGTTGATTCAATTTTCCTCGAGGTAACTGTTGCACCTGAAACTGTTGAAACGGATATGGTAGATTTGCCATCAAATGAAGGAACTTCTATTGTTAGCTTTGAACTTACCGGATTTGGATAAGCTTTTAATGCCGCTCCTGTAAGTGATGAAATACCTGTGTTTACAGTAACTGACAATGTTCCATTCACATAAGTAAACGTATAATTGGTTGCTGAACCACCTGACACAACAACAGGATAATCTCCAACAGCAGAACTAGCATTAGCAGCACAGGTTGCGGTTGGTTCGGTTGTTAAAGATGCTTTGGTATCATTGCCTGCAAATCCTGTATATTTTAGTACAAATGTAGGATTAGCAAGACCTTTCATACGGGTAGCAGGTTCCGTAGTAACGCTAAGCGATGCCTTAGCGATGACTAAATCGTGTTGAACAGCGGTTGCTGCGGAATAACTTCCGTTTCCGGCTTGGTTTGCTTCAATGGTGGTTGTACCTGCTGCGAGAATAGTAATAGTGGTTCCGGACACAGTAGCTACGGAAGTGTTTGAACTCGTAAGCGTGACCGGATTTCCTGAAGCCCCGCCTACAGCATCCGTGATGTCAAAAGCGGCGGCGCCATAAATTTTATCAGTAGGCACTGTGAAGGTAATGGTTTGCGCTAATAATGCAGGTGCCGAAGTTGTAACTGTAATTGCATTGCTATTTGCACTTGATCCACCTGTGCTATAAGCTCTCACCCTGTAATAGTAAGGAGTATTTGCAGTTAGTCCAGTTATGTTGTAGGTGACAACGTTAGTTACATTTCTACCACTATATCCGGTAACAAAAGTAGTGAATGCAGCATCGGCCGCAACATCTAATATGTAACCTGAAGCACCTGCTGTTGTTCCCCAATTTGCAGTAAATGTGGTTTGGCCAATACTTGTTGCTGCGTTGGCTGTTGCTACAGATGGTAATGCTGCAAAAGGAACATTGTCAACAGTCACTCCTGCCGGTAAAGTGGCACTAGGAGGATATGCACCTGTTGTATCCCATGCCATCCAATCAATATAACCCTCTGTAAAATTTGATCCAACATCACCAATTCTCAAAAATTGAGTGTTTGTTGTGCTTGCACCGGTTCCCGCAATTATGGGTGTGGCATTTTCATCCAAATAAATTTTATAGTCAGTATTATTATCAACCGTAATTCTATAGGTATGATAATTTTTTACATCTAATATGGAATCGGTTGGGAAAGACGTAACAGTAGTTGTTATATAGTTTGTTTTAAGAACACCTCCTGCAGAGCCATTAACAAGTCTAAAATAACCACGTGTCACCGAAGTATTGAGTTTGGAATTTATTTCGAATTCAGTGCCGGTAGGCTTATTACCTGCTTTTGCTCTAATTAACCACGTTGCACTTTTTGGTTGCTTAATAACAGTTCCAGGTAATTTAAACGATTTTTTATCAGCACTGGCAGTCGTTGTCTCATATAAAACATTATTTCCTGATTCATTTACGATACTGTATGCAGCGACAACTGTACCTGCGTCTCCAGCTGTCCATGCTGGGGTGGCCGCATCTGGTAGAACGCTTCCGTCATAGATCCAAGGCCATGTTTGCGCATTAACATTCAAACCCATTACCAGGCAAAGTATCACAAATACCGCAGCCTTAAATTTTTTTGTTTTGAGTAAAAGTTTTTTCATAGGAATTTAATTTATAAGTTAATTAATAAGACTTGTAGTTTTCATGTTTAAAAATCCGGCTTTAAAGTTAGAAAATATAATTTAGTCTTATCTTCCCTTGCTAAAAAGAATAGGTCAAAACGTACCATTTTGCGGGTAGCAACGTGTCAATTAACAATGAGAAATTAGCAATGAACAATTAGCAATGAGCAATGAGCAATGAAAAGTGAGCAATGAGCGGTTAGCAATGGGAAATGAACAATGAGCAGTGAACAGTGAGTGATGAACAATGAGCAATGAAAAGTGAGCAATTAACAATGAGCGATGAGCAGTGAATGTTACCACACGCGTTCGGAAACGCGCGCGAGCATTGTGCTTCGTAGTTTGATTCAGGTCTCTTGATCCTAGTCATGTCTTATATCTTATGTCTTACATCTTATACCTGTCTTTTATATAATTTCCAGTTTTATTCAAAAAAAAAGCCTTGGGTACTGTTAAATTCAAAAAGATTTTGTAATTTAATTCAATATTATTTACCCGTCAGACCTGATCAGCCAATCCATCATAAGATACTTAAAATCAAAGTTATAAATTTTAATATAAGGTAATATGAAGACAACTTCTACACAGAATCGTGATTTAATCACTAAGGGCAAATCTTTCAGAATGAAATGTTCGCTCGTTTTACTGACCCTTTGTTTATGCGTTATTGCTCCCATGTATTCTTATGGACAGGCAAAAGTTGATAAAAAAGAAGCCGACATTAAGCGATTGGAAGCAGCTCTGAAAACTGCACAAACTAACCTCGCAAAGGCTGAAAAAGCCAACACTGTAGCCGATTCATTAGTGGAGACAGGCGAAAAAATGATGGACGAAAGTAAAACAGAGAAAAAGGAACTTGAAGGTGAAAAGAAAAGCCTCGATAAGGAAAATAATTCTAATAAAAAGCCTTTGGAAAAGCAAGCCGGATCGAAGGATAAAACGGAAGCTGCACAGGCAAAAACTGATTTGAAAAAGCTCGATACCGAGTATAAGGCAAAAGCCAAAGAGCTGGACACTAAAATTAAGGCAGCTGAAAAGAAAATGACTACCGGAAACGCCAATGTAACCAAGGGTAAGACTGGTAAAAAGACTGCCGAAACATCCTTAAAGACAGCTCAAAACTCTGTAGATGCTGCTCAAACTAAACTAGACGCTGCCAAATCAGCCAACTAAAGTTAACCTACTACTACTTAGAAAAACAAAACCCTCAGGATTTTCAAATCTTGAGGGTTTTGTTTTTTCGTATGTTTTTTCCTAGAAAGAATCGCCTGAGCCGCGTCTGCCTCCACCTCCAAATCCCCTTCCTCCTCGATCGCCGCGTTCGTGATCGTCGGACGGAGCCTTATAATTTCGCAGATTATAGGTGAAGGTTAATAAGACGAAACGTTGCAGCGTATTGGTTCTCGAGTCTGTGATATTTAAAGCAGATACGGTTTGTGTGATATTCCGGTTTTTATTGAGAACATCAAATACGGAAAGTTTTAATTCTGCACTTTTACTTTTCAGGAATTTCTTTCCAAAAGCCATGTTCCATTGCAGAAAATTCTGGTTGTAACCTCCTGCTAAACCTCTGTTTAACTGTTCTACGAGACTATTTTGGAGTACAAACCCTTTCCAGATGAAATTCGACCGTACACTGATGCTATGATACCATGTATTACTGTTATTATTGGAGGAAACTCTTTCACGAATAGCCTGAGAAATGCTATCCTTGTAAGTAACTCTGGTAGCTGTGAAATTTCCGGTATAAGTTACCGTAAAATCTACATTCTCACTAATATTACTGCCAAGTACCACCCCTCCTGTAAGGTTATACTGGTTGGTTAAATTTAAAACATTGTTAATCGATCCGGGAGACATGGTATAGCCAGCCCCACCAATAAAATTAATGTTGACTTTTAAGGGTTGAAATAAATATCCGTAATTGATAAAAATCCGTCCGTTCCATGCATCTTTAAAGTTTACGGGTTTCGTTAATTGTCCCGATTGTAATAATTTATTTACGGTATCCCCGGGAATGATCACGGAGTCTTTGGTCATAAACAATAATGCACTGCCAATGCTGTTTTTAGTATAACCTCCAAAAAAGTTAAAGCTGAAATTTGTTGATTTTTTGGGATTAGACGTTCTGAAGTTTAATACCGCATTATGACTATACTGTTGCAAAAGTTTTGGATTTCCCAAGCTGAATGATGATGGACTTGATATGATCACCACATCCTGAAGTTGATTAATAGAAGGAGGATTGGTAGAAGTCCGGTAGAAAACACGTAAATTGGTAGTTTGGGAAATCTTATAATTTAACATCATATTGGGCAACATATTTTCAAAAGGTTTATGAACATTCGCAGTTTGAGGATATGTTCTTTCACCGGATAAATCAGCTAGTTGATAATCGACCCCAACGGCAGCAATTAGTTTTTCTCCGCCCCTCACTCTGTAACTTAAGCCAGCCCTCTGAGTATTGTAATTATTCTTATACACATTGGATAAAGCAGGGTTTAAGCTATCTGTTTCCTGATCATAGGAGTAGCGGTTGGTATTGTTCATATTAAAAGTGGCATTATAGCCAAACTGAAGTATTCCGTTTTTCCCCATAGGTTCAGTATAAGCCAGATTAGTTGACAACGTTTCGCCTTTGGTCTTTGAATCAGATCGTTGATCTATTAAGGTAACCTTATTGATCACTGAATCGGGATTAATTCTTTTTGTGCTTAAAGTTTGAGACCAATTGGTGCCATCAGAATTTTGTAAATTACCCGCTAAGTTGACATCCAACGAAATCGTACGCCCTTTTTTGGCAAATTTGTGACGGAACACTAAATCGCTGGAATAATTATACCCCAGTCCTTCGCTTCCACTCCTCTGATCTGATTGTAATTCGGGTGCGTCTATTAAATAGTATTGTGACTGGGTGGTAGTATAATTACCGTCGTTTTGCTGCGTTGAGAATCTGGGGCTCCACACGACCGAATTTGCAGAGTCAATGGTGTATTCCAGTCTCATGTCGAACCTGTGATTAAAATTTGCGCTTTTCGACATATTTATCTGATCATTATGCAGGCTATTTTGAAAGGAATCAGTGACAGTAAAGTATTTAGTATTACTCAACTGATCGAGCTTATTATTCTGCTTGTTAAAGAAATAACTACCCGTAAGGCTAAGCTTTTTGCTGAAGGTATTGGAATAATTCACACCAAATGAATGGGTGGTATTGATCCCCGATTGCTGGCCTACATAATTGCTACCGCCACCGCCACCACGGCGACCGCCACCGCCACCGCCACCACGATTTGAGGTGCCAAGCAAATCCTGCATGTTAAAATTTTGCTGGTTGATGTTGTTACTTCCTCCTATCACGGTGAGTCTTTCTTTACTATTAGCGGTAATCAACCGGCCATTGACGGTATATTTATCCTGACCATCAGCTCCTATTGAGAAGAGGCCGGTAGTTCCATTCCGTTTGTCGGCGCGGGTTATAATATTCATTACTTTGTAGCTATTCCCGTCATCAAAGCCTGTAAATTCGGCCTGATCGCTCATTTTATTATATATCTGAACTTTATCAATTACTTCGGCAGGTAGGTTTTGCAGGGCCATGGAAGGATCGTCTCCGAAATAATATTTGCCATCGATCATCACACGTTTCACATCCTCACCATGTGCCTTCACGGTGCCATTTTCAATGGTAACACCCGGCATTTTCTGAATCATATCCTGAGCGGTGGCATCGGGATTTACTTTAAAAGCACTGGCATTTAATTCGGTGGTATCTCCCTTTTGTATGGCAGGAGGGGCCTGTCCCTGGATTACAACTTCTTTAATATTTTTGGAGCTTTCACTTAAAGTAATGGTCCCCAGCTTTTCTATTTTATTGGCTGGCGTAATTATTTTGGTTAAAGTACCGTATCCTAAATACACAGCTTTTAGTTTATAGGAAGAACCTATTTTTAGCCCTGGAACCGAAAAATTACCCGATCCATCTGAAGTCGCAATTAATCTATTGGTTGAGTCTTTGACACTGGTTACAATAACATACACCCCCGTTAAGGGCTCTTGTTTAACTTTTTCAACTACTTTACCGGTTAAAGTCGCTTCCTGAGCATTTAAGAACATGGAAGGAAAAATTATCGAAATGAGCAATGTGGCAATTGTAAATACTTGTTTCATAAAGTGCAATAATTTAATACAAACAATAGGTTAAAATGTAGTTGCTGCTGAACCAGGATTTTAAAAAGATCAATGATATCTGGCTGCTTTTCAATAAGACACGCATTTTAAAAAAAACTTGCACAAAGAAGTAAAAATAAAGTGAAAAGTGCATGGTGAAAAGTGAAAGTAAGCGGTGATCAGTGATCGGTATGATTTATACTTTCTAACTTTCTGCTGTTTCAAGCTATTTCAAAACTATAAATATAATCGTCCATTACGAAACCGCCTCCAATATCGTTCACCACTGATTCGGTGCGCACGAAGCCTGTTTTTTCGTAGGCATTGATAGCTTTTATATTGTTTTTATTCACGGTAAGATAAACACGTTTAAAATGATTGTTTCTGGCATATTCAATAACATACTTTAAGCCTGCTTTACCAAAGCCTTTACCCTGCTGTTCCGCTTTCAGGTATAATTTGTTAAGCTTTACCGTACCATCAGAAGGAGTGAAGGAAAGAAAACCTATCGGGAAAGTGTCTGATTCCAGAATAACCCATTGTACATTATCTTGTATTTCCTGCGCTATGCTTTCTTGTGCATACATAAGGTTGAGCATATATTCTATCTGTTCATTTGCAATAATACCCGGATAACAGACAGTCCATATTTCGCGGGCTAATGAACTCAGGAGTTCGATGTCGATGCTGGCTGCTGTACGAAACGTTAACATATTGATTTTTTTTAATGGATGCAAAGATAGGGCAAATAGGTTTACGGCAATAAAGAGTGTGGTTAAAATCGATTTTTTATAAAACAAATAAAAAAAAGATGCCAATTAGAATACAAATTAAAACAGTTTATATTTTTTCGATATATTTGAATGCAAGATGAATGATTGAAAAAGATGCCACAAAGTCACCAAGACACTAAGAATCACAAAGAATTTTAGTCGTTTCCCAGCAAAAGGAAAATCAATGAGATATCCTTTAGGACTTCTTTATATATCCTTTAAATTTTCTTTTATATGATAATGTGTATGTAGCAGATGATGTGATTTTTCACCCAACGGTTTTCCGAGATAGTCCGCATATATCTTTTGTATATCCGGGTTTTCGTGCGATTTACGTAAGGTTTTGCCCTCATCTTCCTGGTAAATTGCCTTTATACGTTTTGCACGTACTTCGTCGGTGGTATACCGAGGCTGTCCTCCGCCTCCAATGCAACCTCCTGGGCAACTCATGACTTCGATAAAATGAAATTCTTCACCATTTTTTACGGCTTCGAGTATCTTAGCGGCATTGCCCAACGTATGTGCCACGGCAACTTTAAGAACCACACCTTCCAGGAAGTTCCATTCGGGTTTGGTACCTTCTATTTTTAAACTGGCTTTTTTAAGACCGGTTAATCCCATCAATGGTTCAATATGCAGGTTTTCCAAAGGGAAAGGTTTGCCGGTGACAATTTCGTAAACCGTACGCACGGCGGCTTCCATTACACCCCCGGTGTTGGCAAAAATATCGGCGGCGCCAGACGATATTCCAAATGGTGTATCCATTTTATCATCACCTAACGACTTGAAATCTATACCTGCTTGCTTGATCATGCGGCCCAATTCCCGGGTGGTGAGTACATAATCGACGTCCTGAATATTGTTTTGTGACATCTCGTCGCGTTGTGCTTCGTATTTTTTTGCAGTACAGGGCATAATGGATACCACCACAATATCCTCCGGTTTTTTTCCTATTTTTTCGGCATAATAAGACTTAGCCAAAGCTCCGAACATTTGTTGCGGAGATTTACAAGTTGAGATATGATCCAGAAATTTAGGATAATAAAATTCAACGAAATTTATCCAGCCGGGAGAGCAGCTGGTGAATTGTGGCAGTGCTACAGGTTGTTTGTCAACCAGTGCCTTTTTGAGCCGGAATAGAAGTTCGGTACCTTCCTCAATAATTGTTAAGTCGGCCGTGAAATTGGTGTCGAATACTTTATCGAATCCAAGTTGACGTAAGGCTGTTACCATTTTGCCTGTTACCAGGGTGCCGGGCTCATAATCGAAGCATTCGCCTAAAGCAGCTCTGATAGCCGGAGCTGTTTGTACAACTACATATTTCTGAGGATTGTCTAATGCTTCCCAGACTCCCTTAATATGATCTTTTTCAATGATAGCACCTACGGGACAAATTGCACTGCATTGGCCACATTGCACGCAGGCAACTGAATCCAGATTTCCGGCAAAAGCCGGCCCAATAGTAGAGTGAAACCCCCGACCCTGCGGAAACAGGGAGCCAACAGCCTGGACTTCGTTGCATATGGTAACACATCTACGGCATTTGATGCATTTCCCGGAATCACGAACTAATGACGGTGTGGAATCATCAATCAGTTTTTCAGTACGTTCACCTTCAAATCTCATGTCGGTAATGCCCATTTCGGCAGCCAGTTGCTTGAGTTCACAGTCTTCGTTGCGAAGGCATGTTTTGCAATCACCGTCGTGCTCGGAAAGCAGCATTTCCACCACAAACCTACGGGAATCTCGCACCGATTTGGTATTGGTGAATACCTCCATTCCTTCAGCAACCGGCGTTGCGCAGGAAGCAACCACATTTTTTGCTCCTTTAACCTCAACCATGCAAACACGGCATGCCCCTTTACCCTCGAGGTTTTCGAGGAAACATAGGGTTGGTATGCGTATACCCATTTTACGGGCAGCATCGAGAATGCTGGTGCCTTCGGTAACTTCTGAAAGCTGACTGTTGATTTGAAGTTTTATCATGATAAAAAAAATTTCAAGTTTAAAGTATATCTCCAAAGAGGCTGTCTAAAAAGGCTCTTGCACTTTATTTGCCCCTAAATCCCCTGAAGGGGACTTTCTTACTCTCAAGAAGTTGCGGAAGCTCTCTTTAAGAAGTTGGGTGCTAATTCAGGACTTTTTGGACAGCCTCTTTAAATCACCGACTTATGCTATTCTTTCCCATAGTCGCATCTCAGACACCTTTGTGCCTGCCTAACGGCCTCACTTTCAACCCATACCTGCTCTACCTCATCGAAGCTGTTTTTTCGGCGTTCGGCGGAAAGCAATGAGATTTTTTGCCGAGGAAGCATGATCGGGTCGGCATCCGGATCAAAGAAGGTGTCTACTTTCTTTTCTTTTCGCCAAAATGCATGGTTTGATCCGGTGAAAAATTCATCGATGCCAACAGCGGCTTTCTCTCCGCCAGAGACTGCAGTAATTACTGTAAGCGGCCCGGTTGCGGCATCACCACCGGCAAAAATCCAGGGAACTGAAGTTTGTCCGTTATCGGGATTTATTTTTATTACCGTACTGCTGCGACTGGTTTCTACCGAAACATCTCCCAGAATCTCGCTGCAGTTGAGGGTTTGTCCGATAGCCATAATGACCTGTTCTGCATCTATGATGAATACCTTTTCTTCTGCTTCAGGCCTGCGCCTTCCGCTGGCATCAAAAGCACCAAGCTTGTTTGCATTGCATTTTACGCCGGTAACTTTGCCGTCTTTGGATAAAATTTCAACAGGATTGGTAAGGGTGTGCAAGACAATACCCTCTTCAATGGCTTGTTCTATCTCTTCAGCATAAGCGGGCATTTCGTCTTGTGTACGCCGGTATATAACTCTAACATCTTCGGCTCCCAAACGAATGGCTGTACGTGCAGCATCAATAGCTGCGTTGCCACCTCCCACCACTACAATTGATTTTTTTATAGGTACTGAACCTCTTAAGTTATAAGTACGCAGGAAATTAAGTGCGTCAACCACACCATCTGCCTCAATTCCGGGAAGGTTGAGGGATAAACCTGAAGGTGTACCCACACCCAGGAATATCGCTTCGAATCCCTGTTTTTGAAGATCGGAAATGGTAAAATCCTTGCCCAAACGTTTGCCTGTTTCAATAGTAACCCCCATGCCTTCTATCATACGTATTTCGCGGGCCAGGATTTCACGTGGCAAACGATAGGCAGGTATAGTTTGTACAAGCATACCTCCAGGGCGTGGCTCTGCCTCAAATACATGTGGCCTGTATCCCAGTCGGGCCAAGAAGTATGCACAGGATAAACCTGCAGGACCCGCACCAATGATGGCTATTTTACGTTTTGCATTTTCTATATTTTCACGAACCTCAGGGAGTTGAATAGTAATTTCCTGATCAACCATAAAACGTTTAACAGCTCTCACAGCCATTGCTTCATCCAATGAAACCCTCCTGCATCTTTCTTCACAGGTATGGAAGCATACTCTTGCACATACCGCAGCAAACGGATTACGTTCGCGGTGCAGGCGCAAAGCTTCGGCATAGCGTTTTTCTCCAATCAGTGAAATAAAACCGGGGATATCAACGCTTGCAGGACAAGCACTTTGGCAAGGGGCGCGAACCAAATCATGACACACGCCCGCTTCACAATGTTTTGAAAATATGTGAGCTTCATATTCATGTCTGAAATATCGTAACGTTGAAAGAACCGGATTAGGTGCTGATTGACCTAAACCACAAAGCGATGTCCGTTTTATTTCGGTACCCAGTTCTACAAGTTTGTCAATGTCGCTGGGCTTTCCTTTGCCCTCACAAATGCGTTGAAGTATTTCGAGCATTCGTTTGGTTCCAACGCGGCAAGGGACACATTTCCCGCACGATTCTTCCTGTACAAATTCAAGGAAGAATCTGGCCACGTCAACCATGCACGAATCATCGTCCATAACTATGAGACCACCAGATCCCATGATTGCTCCGAGCTCATTCAGTGATTCGTAATCCAAAGGTACGTTGAGATGTTGCTTGGGAATGCATCCACCGGATGGGCCACCAATTTGGGCCGCCTTAAAAGGTTTACCACTTGCTGTTCCTCCACCGATGTCGTATATTAAATCGCCAAGCGTAGTGCCAATGGGAACTTCAACAAGGCCGGAATGATTAATGGATCCTGCCAGGGCGAAAACCTTTGTTCCTTTGCTTTTGGGTGTGCCGAATGACGCAAACCAGTCGCCACCTTTCAATATGATCGCAGCAACATTGGCGAATGTTTCTACATTATTAAGCACTGTTGGCTTTCCCCATAAACCTTTTTGTACCGGAAATGGTGGACGGGGGCGAGGCTCTCCTCGTTTACTTTCTATGGATGCAATCAGTGCGGTTTCTTCGCCGCAGACAAATGCACCTGAGCCCATGCGTATTTCGAGATTAAAAGAAAATTTAGATCCAAGAATGTTATTACCCAGAAGACCATATTCGCGAGCTTTATCAATAGCATGTTGTAGTCGCTCCACAGCCAGCGGGTATTCGGCACGCACATAGACAAAACCCTCATCTGCTCCAATAGCATAAGCACCTATTGCCATACCTTCGATAACGCTATGCGGATCACCCTCCAAAACGCTTCGATCCATGTATGCGCCAGGGTCACCTTCATCAGCATTGCATAAAATATATTTTTTTTCAGAAGGATTTTTGGAGGCCATCGACCATTTCATCGATGTTGGAAATCCAGCACCGCCACGGCCTCTGAGTCCTGACTTTTCCATTTCCTTGATCACATCTTCCGGCTTCATTTTGGTAAGCGCTTTGGCTAACGAAAAATAACCGTCACGACCTATGTATTCATCAATGCTGAGGGGATCTATAGCACCGCAATTGCGAAGCACAATTTTGGTCTGTCGCTTAAAGAAGCCAATATCCGTGAGTATTGGTATAGGTTTGCTATCAGAATCTTCACGAAACACCAGGCGTTCAACAATTTGATTGTTCTTTATATGTTGCTGTACAATCTCTTCAACGTCTTCAACAATGATATTCTGGTAAAATACTTTGTCACGTTCCATCACCACCACAGGCCCATGAGCACACGGCCCCAGACAACCGGTTCCAACCACCGTTACCGATTTGTCAAGATTGGCAGTTTTCAATGCGCTTTCAAAGCGCTCTTTAATTTTTTGTGAACCTGATGCCAAACATCCTCCACCCATGCATACTAAAATCTTTTCTTTTTGCTGAGTGGTGGAGATTTCCTTTGTAATGCCAGCTTTGATTTTTTCGAGGTCAGAAAGTCCTGAAATTATGGGAGATGAAGTTTTCATCGGCATATAATTTTATTAAGTTTAGCCTAATGTTAATCCATGACCTTTTGTATGAGTTTGACTCATGGATGAGTTAGTATTGTTAATCGCCTAATGACTGGAAGATATTTTATACCTTCTGATTAAAATGGGAATATAATTAATTACGAATGCTTATTTTTTGTAGACTTTGAGTATTTCAGCTATTTTTGCCGGTTTAACTCGCTGAATTACATCTTCATTTACCATAATAACCGGTGCAAGACCACAGGCGCCAAAACAGCGTCCTATTTCGAGAGAAAAGTTGCGATCCACCGTTGTTTCTCCAACTTTGATTTTAAGCTCATTTTTTACTGCCGCAAGCACTTCGTTGCCACCACGCACATAACATGCCGTACCCTGGCACACACGTACCACATTTTTCCCTTTTGGAGTTGTTGAAAAAAAAGAATAAAAGCCAACAATACCTGCTACTTCGCTTAAAGGTATATGAAGACTTGTACTTATTTTTTTGATTGCAGCTTCAGGAAGATACCCATACATTTTTTGGGTTAGCTGTAACAGGGGGATCAGACTTCCTGGTTTTTCCTTACATTCCTCGATAACATTCTCCAGGTGTTGCATTATTTCTTCCTCAGTGGCCATTGCATGAGGAGTAGAGTTACTTTCTGCAGCCATAGATTATAGATTTTAAACCAGACTAATGTAATACAAAAAAGTAATTCTTCATTTTATTGTTATATGATTAACAACACATTTGTTGGGAAGATATGATTAGGTGATCAGGTATTAAATCAAAGCGGATTATAAGTTGGTTGGATATAGATTGCAGACGTTTCAACCGCTTCGTGGCTGTTGCTCAACTCCGCGAAAAGCACATATGAGATTCTTCCCGCTGGTCGGAATGACAGTTACTTCTCTACTATTCATTTTTAGGATTGTCATTGGTAGTGCCTACCCCAATAAATGGGGCATAATGTGAGAATGACAAGGAGAATATTTGTTACCAATAAATGTTATTTGGTAGCAAGGCGTAATTGTGTTAA